>JBFHER010000027.1:0-22273 GCA_041584055.1 Bacteroidales bacterium | reverse complement strand
GCAGCAATCTTTTATTCGTTAATGATTATTACAATGGTTTGATCCTTCATTCCAGGATGGAAACCATTGAGGTGCTTAATGAAGATGAGAATACGGTCTGTGTGAAAGCCGGCTCCGGGGTTGAATGGGATGATTTGGTGGCGTGGACCGTGGAAAGGAATTATGGCGGTCTTGAAAACCTGTCACTGATTCCCGGACAGGTTGGGGCAACACCCGTTCAGAACATTGGAGCGTATGGTGTTGAAGTGAAGGATGTGCTTTACAATGCCGAAGCCATTGAATTGTTGAGTGGAGAGAAAAGGGTGTTTTCAAATAAAGATTGTGAATTTGCGTATCGCGACAGTGTATTTAAAAATAGATTGAGAGGAAAATACATCTTTACATCAGTTGTATTTAAACTTTCAAAATTCCCGGTTTTAAATCTGAGCTATGGACGCGTGGCTGAAGTGTACAAAAAATATCCGGAAGGTGGTGTGAAGGCTGTTCGAAAAGCTGTTATCGAGATAAGAGAAAGTAAACTTCCCGATACGAAGAAGCTTGGAAATGCGGGAAGTTTTTTCAAAAATCCGGTGCTGGGGGAAGAATTGTTTCGTTCGCTTCAAAAACAATATCCTGCCATGCCTTATTATGAATCCGGGGATCAATACAAGGTGCCTGCTGCCTGGATGATTGATCAGTGTGGGTTGAAAGGATTCAGGAAAGGGAACGTTGGTGTGCATGTGGATCAACCGCTTGTTCTTGTAAATTTTGGCGGCGCCAGTGGAAAAGAAATTTTGGAGCTGGCAAACATGATCATTGCAAAAGTGAAAGCGCGTTTTAATGTGGAGTTGTATCCGGAGGTTAATTTTATAGCATAAATATCATGGAAAAAAAGGGGACACCTTTATCTGAATTGGGAGAGTTTGGGCTGATTGATCACCTGACAAATGCCATTAAGTTGCAAAACGACTCCAGCCAGCTTGGTGTGGGTGACGATGCCGCTGTGCTGAATTATAAAAATAAGAAAGTGCTGGTGACCACAGATTTGCTGTTGGAAGGAATCCATTTCAACATGGTGTATACGCCATTGAAACATCTTGGTTATAAAGCGGTTGTGGTTAATATCTCTGATATTGTAGCCATGAATGCTATCCCGAAACAAATTACTGTTTCAATTGGCGTATCTGCAAGATATACAGTAGAAATGCTTGATGAACTTTACGATGGTATTCGACTGGCATGTGAGGTCTATGCGGTGGATCTGGTGGGAGGTGATACATCTTCATCCCTTACTGGTTTAACCATAAGCATCACCTGTGTGGGTGAAGGAGACGATGAGACACTGTCGTATCGCAACGGTGCAAAAGATACAGATTTGATATGTGTGACCGGAGACCTGGGCTCTGCCTTCATGGGCTTGCAACTTCTTGAAAGGGAGCAAAAAGTGCTCAAAGAAGTGGGAGGTGTACAACCCGATTTTGCAGGCTTTGAATATTTGCTTCAGCGACAACTAAAACCTGAAGCGCGTTTAGATGTTGTTAAATCGTTGCGGGATAAAAACATTATCCCCACTTCCATGATAGATATTTCCGATGGCCTGTCATCTGAATTGCTCCATATTTGCAAACAATCGAGGGTTGGATGCAGGATTTATGAAGAGCGCATCCCGGTGGATTTTCAGACTGCAAAGCTGGCAGAGGAATTCAACATGAACCTGATAACTGCTGCTTTGAATGGAGGGGAGGATTATGAGCTATTGTTTTCTGTGCCACTCAAATATCACGATGAGATAATTAAATTGCCCCAGGTTCGTATCATCGGACATATTACGGATGAGAGCAAAGGTGCATTTATGATTACCCGGGGTGATGAAACCGAGATAGAGTTGGTTGCACAGGGCTGGAACGGATTGGGATAATGGTGATTTAGCGGCGTTCCCTCCAGTGGATCAGGATCCGTACATGCTCAATGGTTTCGTCTTCCGATGTAATTGAGAATAAGGTCTGCAACGCATCGATCTCCTCCTTGAATACAAGCATGGTGGCAGGATATTTGGCTTCTTTTAAAAAGTTTACCTCTATTTTTGCCGGTTCATATGCATTGATAAAGTCAAGGTGAAGTGAATCCATCGCCCATTTCACGTAATTGGCATTGTTAACATGCTGCATCAGGTCGATTTCACTCAATCGGATAGCGAACTTTCCGGCCATTATTTTTTTATTGAGCTGACTTAGTTTTGCCGGTTCTTTGTCTAAAAGAGCTTCCTGAAGGTACCACCCCGCAAACGATTCAGGACGGATGCGTTGAATTCGCCTTGATTCTCCATCAATGATGGCCCAGTCAGAATTGCAACGAATGATAGATTGCTGTTGTTCGTCAAGGAAATGCCAGGAACGCTTTGCAAATAACTTGTTGGATCCGCTTGCCCATGTTTCAAGTTGAATGGTATCATTCCACACCGGAAACCGATCAAAAATCATTTGAACCCGCACCAAAACCCAAAAGTGATTCAGGGGCTTCAGTGCTCCCCATCCCCATCCCCTTTCTTCCGCATGGCGATAGGCGACTTCCTGTAACATTCCCATTATTGTTGGAACGGAAAGTTGCTGATTATGATTAACTTCATGGGAACAAACACTGTGTTTGGTGATGAGTTTTTTTGATAATTCAGGTGCTTTGAAAGGCGTCATATTTCGGGAAATGTATGGTGATCGTAAATAGTTTTGATCTGATGAAGCACAAATTTATAATAATTCTCAATTTAATTGGATGATTTGATGCATTCCTTTGGGTAAAATGACCATCGTTTTAATGCTTTTGGTTATTTTTGCACTCCATTACAGGATAGAAGATTATGGTAAATAATTCAAATAAAAAAGAGACGGCCATCCTTTTGATGCACTGTCCCGATCAAACTGGAATTCTGGCAAGTATCACAGAGTTCATTACCAAAAATCAGGGAAATATTATTTACCTTGATCAACATGTGGATCGTCAGGAAGGTATTTTTTATACACGGATTGAATGGGAGTTGGAGGACTTCCTGATTCCAAAAGAGAAACTGGAGGACTATTTCGGTACATTGTTTGCACAAAGATATGCAATGGACTGGACCATTTACTTCTCAACAAAAAAGCCCAAGATGGCTATTTTTGTGTCTAAAATGGGGCATTGTCTGTTCGATCTTCTTGGCCGTTACACTGCTGGAGAGTGGGATGTTGAGATTCCATTGATTATAAGTAATCACGAAGACCTGCGACATGTCGCAGACCGTTTTGATATTCCATTTTATGTGTTTCCTGTAAATAAAGAGAACAAGGCAGAACAGGAGAAAAAGGAAATCGAGCTGTTGAAAGAAATGAATATCGATTTTGTGGTTCTGGCACGATACATGCAGATTTTATCTTTGGATTTTGTTGCTCAATTTCCACACCGTGTTATCAATATCCATCATTCCTTCCTGCCTGCATTTATTGGAGCTAAACCCTATCATGCTGCTCATCACAGGGGAGTGAAGCTCATTGGTGCGACCAGTCATTATGTGACTACCGATTTAGATGCCGGACCTATCATTGAACAGGAAGTTGTGCGCATTACGCATAAGGATACAGTTGATGCATTGGTGCGGAAAGGACGTGATTTGGAGAAAATTGTGTTGTCCAGAGCCGTTGAAAAACACTTGAAACGAAAGCTGTTGATCTACAATAACCGAACGGTAGTGTTTAACTAGATTTTTATAAGGGATGAAGTTTTTGGTTCGTGTGTTGTTGGTGGCAGTCTTGCTGCTTGGTGTTTCAGTTGCTGCGAAGGACGGAAAAAAGCAAAAAGATCAACGGGGTTACATTGTTAATGTAGGGGATAAAGCACCATCCTTTTCGTTGAAGCTGGCAGATGGTCGGGTTGTGAAATCAACAGATCTGCAAGGTAAAATTGTAATGTTACAGTTTACTGCTAGCTGGTGCTCGGTTTGTAGAAAAGAAATGCCATTTATAGAACGTGATATCTGGCAGAAAAACAAAGATAATCCTGATTTTGCACTTTATGCGGTGGACATGGATGAACCGCTTGATAAAGCAAATGAATTAATTAATGCAACCGGGATCACATATCCTGTTGCACTTGATGATAAGGCAGATGTTTTTGCCCTTTTTGCACATCGCAAGGCGGGCGTAACAAGAAATGTTATCATCGGGAAAGATGGAAAAATAAAATTCCTGACGCGTTTGTTTAATCAGGAAGAGTTTGACACCATGGTTTCAAAGATAAATGAGTTATTAAGTGAATAATGTAGAACAAGACTGCACAGATATCTTTTACTCTTGCATCTTAAATCTTGTTTCTTTTATCAAAAAAAAATGAAAGTAGTCATTATAAAATACAATGCTGGTAATATCCGATCGGTGAAATTTGCCTTGCAGCGTTTGGGAATTGAGCCCGAAATCACCGGGGATCCTGAAAAAATTAGAGCGGCAGACAAGGTTATTTTCCCAGGTGTTGGAGAAGCAAGTACCACCATGGCATTTTTAAAGGAAAGTGGATTGGCTGAGCTGATTCCACAGCTGAAGCAGCCTGTGTTGGGAATTTGTTTAGGCATGCAGCTTATGTGCAAACATTCTGAAGAGAATGATACAGATTGTCTTGGCATTTTCGATGTTGAGGTTAAGAAATTTGTTGCAAAAAAAGGAGAGGAAAACATCACCAAGATTCCACACATGGGATGGAATACGATTTGTGATCTGAAACTAGATTTTATTCCGGCGTCGCTGGAAAATGAGTTTGTCTATTTTGTGCATTCCTTTTATGCTGAGTTGTCTGACTATACCGCAGCAGTGACAAACTACATCATACCTTACAGTTCGGTTCTTAAAAAAGATAATTTCTATGCGACCCAGTTTCACCCGGAAAAAAGCGGACCGGTTGGGGCAGCAATTTTAAAAGCATTTATTGAAACGTAAACGAAGATGATTGAAATAATTCCGGCCATTGACATTATCGATGGAAAATGTGTACGACTGAGTCAGGGTGATTACGCGCGAAAAAAAGTGTACAATGAAGATCCGCTTGAGGTGGCTGCAATGTTTGAAGATGCCGGGATAAAGCGTCTGCACCTTGTGGACCTGGATGGTGCTAAAGCAAAGCACATTGTCAACTATAAGGTGCTGGAACGAATTGCAGCAAAAACAAACCTTGTAATTGATTTTGGAGGTGGATTGAAAAGCGACGAAGACTTGCGAATTGCATTTGACAGTGGTGCACAAATGGTAACTGGAGGGAGCATTGCAGTGAGTGATCCCGATGTTTTTTTAAGCTGGTTAGAGAAATTCGGAGCAGAAAAAATTATTCTTGGGGCTGATGCAATGAATGATAAAATTGCCATTAGTGGTTGGCAGGAAGGCACAGGAGAAGAGGTGATATCCTTTATTGAAAAATACCATGCTAAAGGGATTACTAAGGTGATTTCAACGGACATCAGCAAGGACGGAATGATGGCGGGGCCATCCATCGAATTATATGAGCGTATTCTGACTGCCGTACCAGGACTTTATATCATTGCAAGTGGTGGCGTGAGCAATATGAAAGATATTTTGCTGTTGGATGAAAAAAATGTGCCTGCCGTTATCACTGGAAAGGCGATTTACGAGAATAAGCTTTCCTTGAAGGAGATCGAAGAATATTATAAAAACGCATAAGGATGTTGGCAAAACGAATCATACCATGTTTGGATATCAAGGATGGGCAAACTGTGAAGGGGATCAATTTTGTGGGGATAAAAGCGGTTGGCGATCCGGTGGAACTGGGCGCACTTTATGCTGAGCAGGGAGCAGATGAACTGGTATTCCTCGACATCACTGCCACGCATGAGGGCCGTAAAACATTCGCGGAGTTGGTGCGTCGAATTGCTGAGCACATCAATATTCCCTTTACTGTGGGGGGCGGAATCAGTGAGTTAAAAGATGCGGACGTGCTTTTAAATGCCGGTGCAGATAAGATATCCGTGAATTCTTCAGCTGTTAGAAATCCAAAGCTGATAGATGATTTGGCAAAGAATTTTGGAAGTCAGTTTGTGGTGTGTGCCATAGATGCAAGAGAAGCCAACAACCATTGGACTGTGACCGTAAATGGAGGTCGGATCCCAACAGATAAAGAATTGTTTGCATGGGCCCGGGAGGCAGAGCAAAGGGGAGCTGGTGAAATTCTTTTTACAAGCATGAATCACGATGGCACAAAAAATGGTTTTGCCAACAAAGCACTTGCAAAAATGTCAGGTGAACTATCCATTCCAATCATTGCCTCCGGGGGCGCAGGAAACATGGATCACTTTGTAGATACGTTTACAAAGGGAAAAGCAGATGCCGGATTGGCTGCATCAATATTTCATTACAAGGAGATTGCAATCCCGGATCTGAAGGCTTATATTGCAAGCAAAGGTATTCCGGTTCGTCTGTAGGGCATCGCTTGCATGGAGTAAACTGATTGCTGTGGTCTGAGAGTGAAGGTGCATTGGCGGATGTATCGGCAGGGAAAATTTACGAAATATAAAAGTTTTTGTAAGGTCTATATCAACGGGTGATTGTAATAAAATGAGGGTCTGAAATAAGGTCAGAATAAAAAATAATAGGATGAAAGTTAATTTTAGCAAAGGTGACGGTTTGGTGCCGGCAATTATTCAGGATGCAAAAACAATGAAGGTTTTAATGCTTGGGTATATGAACGAAGCATCGCTTGAGAAAACACAAAAGGAAGGCAAAGTTACCTTTTATAGCAGAAGTAAAAATCGTTTGTGGACCAAAGGAGAGGAAAGTGGTAACTTTTTGCATGTGGTGTCCATTGCCAATGATTGCGATGATGACACGCTTTTGATTCAGGTCAATCCTGCCGGACCGGTTTGTCATAAAGGAACCGACACCTGTTGGGCAGACCGAAATGAAAATGCGGTTGCTTTTTTAACAGAGTTGCAGGATTTTATCGACAAGCGAAAAGCTGAAATGCCGGAAGGATCTTACACAACACATCTATTCACAAAAGGGATCCGAAAAATCACCCAAAAGGTGGGTGAAGAGGCTGTGGAGACAGTGATTGGCGCAATGGCCAATGATGATGAGAATTTTTTATACGAAGGTGCCGATTTGATTTACCATTTAATCGTGTTACTCACATACAAAGGTTATCGGATCGAAGATCTGATCAAAGAGCTGAAATCCAGACATAAAACAGAGTAGGATTTTCCAGGATTGTGGGCCCTTGTTGGGACGTAGAAAAATATAAACGGAGAGCGCAAACAATAGATTTTGTTATTGCGCTCTCCGTGTTTTATGAGATGTATTTCTTTATCCACAAGCTTAGTGATTGTGCTTTTACAGTAAATGCATCAGAATGCAGATTTAATTTTCAAACCAGAATTTTCCTTCCCGGTAATCGATTTTTATTTCATCTGATTTTGCCACATGTCCTGATAAGATCCTTCGGGACAACTCATTCAGTATTTCCCGCTGAATCACCCTTTTTATGGGGCGAGCCCCAAATTGAGGGTCAAATCCGGCTTTGGCTAGCTGATCCAGCGCTTCAGGGCTAAATTTCAGTTTTGTTCCGTTTTTATCCATCAGGTGGTTGATCTGATTTACCTGCAGATCCACAATAGACCGTATTTCTGATTGGCTTAAAGGTGTGAACATAATCATTTCATCAATTCGATTGAGAAACTCAGGGCGAATTGTTTTTCTAAGCAACAGAAACAACTGTTTGCTTGTTTCTTCAATCAGTTGATCCCTGTTAGATTCATTTATGCCTTCAAACTTTTGTTGAATAAGATCTGAGCCAACATTCGACGTCATGATGATGATCGTGTTTTTAAAGTTTGCTGTACGGCCTTTGCTATCGGTTAACCTTCCATCGTCTAACACCTGCAGCAAAACGTTAAATACATCCGGATGGGCTTTTTCTATTTCATCGAACAGAACCACACTGTATGGCTTTCTTCTTACAGCTTCGGTAAGCTGTCCGCCTTCATCGTAGCCAACATACCCCGGAGGAGAACCAATCAAACGCGTGACGGCGAATTTTTCCTGGTATTCGCTCATGTCAATCCGCGTCATGGCGTCCTTGTCGTCAAACAGGTATTCAGCCAGGGCCTTTGCAAGTTCCGTTTTTCCAACACCTGTTGAGCCAAGAAACATAAATGATCCGATGGGTCTGTTTGGATCCTGCAGGCCTGCACGACTTCTTCGTACAGCATCAGAAACAGCGGCAATGGCTTCTTCCTGTCCAACAACACGTTTGTGCAATTCATCTTCAAGACGAAGCAGCTTTTCCCGCTCCCCTTCCATCAGTTTTGCCACCGGTATTCCACTCCATTTCGCAACCACCTCAGCAATGTCTTCATAGGATACAACCTCCTTGATCATTGGGGAGTCACCTTGAAGTTCTTTCAATTGCTTGTGCAGACTTTTTATTTGTTCTTCGTTGGCTGTAATCTTGCCATAACGGATTTCTGCCACCTGTTCGTAGTTGCCTGAACGTTCTGCCTGCTCTGCACTTGTTTTCAGATCTTCAATTTGAGATTTTAAAAGCTGGATCTGGTCATTTAAATCTTTTTCCCGTTGCCATTTCGCTTTTAATCCCTGTTGCTCTTCTTTTAAATTGGCGAGTTCCAGATTCAATGCTTCAAGCTGATCGCGGTCATTCTCTTTTTTGATGGCTTCCCGTTCAATCTCCAGTTGCATGATGCGTCGTTCCAGTTCATCCAGTGATTCCGGGAGTGAATCTACTTCCAAACGCAACTTTGCTGCAGCCTCATCCATCAGGTCAATGGCCTTGTCTGGTAAAAAACGCTCCGTGATATAGCGATGACTTAGTTCTACTGCCGCGATTACAGCTTCATCCTTGATTTGCACTTTGTGATGATTCTCATAACGTTCTTTCAACCCCCTGAGGATTGAAATGGCACTCATTACGTCCGGTTCGTTCACCATCACGGATTGAAAACGTCTTTCCAGCGCTTTGTCTTTTTCAAAATATTTTTGATATTCACTCAATGTGGTGGCCCCAATTGCACGTAATTCACCCCTTGCCAATGCGGGTTTCAGTATATTGGCTGCGTCCATGGCCCCTTCACCTTTGCCGGCGCCAACAAGTGTATGAATCTCATCAATAAATAGGATTACTTCTCCATTGGCATTAATCACTTCATTGATTACTGCCTTCAAACGCTCTTCGAATTCACCTTTGTATTTGGCGCCTGCTACCAATGCGCCCATGTCAAGTGAAAAAAGTTGCTTTGACTTGAGGTTTTCAGGGACATCTCCCCGTATAATCCGGTGTGCCAGTCCTTCGGCAATGGCTGTCTTTCCCGTGCCCGGTTCTCCAATGAGAATGGGGTTGTTTTTAGTGCGCCTCGAAAGTATCTGCAATAACCTTCGAATCTCATCATCTCTGCCAATCACTGGATCCAGTTTCCCTTTCTGAGCCTGGTCGTTTAAGTTTATGGCAAATCGATTCAGGGAGTCAAATTTGCTTTCGGCATTCTGGTCCTCAACTTTTGACCCTTTTCGAAGCTCCATGATGGCTTTTTTTAATTGTGCTTCAGTGATGCCTGAATCATGAAGAATGGAGGCAGTGGTGTCTTTCTGTGCTGTTAAGGCCAGAAGAATGTGTTCGATGGATGTGAATTTGTCTTCCATCTTTTGCGCATATTTATTGGCTGCCTGTAGTGCATTGTTCGCGTCTTTTGATAAATAGGGTTCCCCTCCGCTAACAACAGGGTAGCTTTTAATTTGATTTTCAACCACACTTTGTATGGATGTTTTATTCACACCAAGTTTGTTAAACAGATAGTCTGTTATGTTTTCTCCTGAACTCAGAACACCCAAAAAAAGGTGACCGGTTTCTATGGCCTGATGATTATTGGCCTGTGCTTTTTCAACGGCTTTTTGAACCGCCTCCTGAGCCTTAATTGTTAGATTGTTAAAGTTCATATTGTTTGTTTTTATGTGTTTGTGTCGTTGTTGAAGGTCAGAGCAAAAACTCAGCCAGATTAATGCCTTAATTCTTATTTTTCCGTGAATTCGGCACATTGCGCAATTGTTAAAAAATATGCATGTGTCAAGATGTCATGTTGGTGTGGGCAACATGGACATAATGTCTTGTTGTTTAGGTAGTTAGCTGACAGAATGGCGCTAGGCTTTCTGTCCATCCCGGATGCTGTCGTTGTGCTTATGGGAAAGTCGTTTACCGATTATTTATCACCATTCACCGCATTTCAATTCTTAATATGCCTGGTCATTCCTATATTTGATCCATTGTGTTTATTGAACAAAAAGTTGTAACTTTTACGAACCTTAAACGTCTTGGGTAAAATTATATACAATGGTCGAACTGAAGAATATCCATAAATCCTATATCACCGGACATAATAAATTGCACGTACTTAAAGGCATTGATCTTACCATTAATGATGGAGAGTTGGTTTCAATAATGGGATCATCGGGTTCAGGTAAATCAACCCTGTTAAATATTCTGGGAATACTTGACAATTACGATAAAGGAACGTTTCGTTTGGCTGGTGAGAAGATTTTTCAAATGAGTGAAAAGCATGCAGCTCAATTGCGTAACAAATTGATCGGGTTCATTTTTCAATCCTTTAATCTGATTTCATTTAAAAATGCCATGGAGAATGTCGCTTTGCCGCTCTACTACAAGGGTATCAGCCGAAAGAAACGAAACAAGACTGCCATGGAGTACCTTGAGAAGGTGGGACTGGCGGAATGGGCGGAACACATGCCAAATGAATTGTCGGGAGGACAGAAACAGCGAATTGCCATTGCCAGGGCTTTGATCTCAGATCCACAGTTGATACTTGCAGATGAACCTACAGGTGCCCTGGATTCAGCAACTTCTTACGAAGTTATGACGCTGTTGAAGGAAATCAATAAAGAAGGAAAAACAGTGATCATAGTAACCCATGAAAAGGATATTTCAGAAATGACCGACCGGATCATCAGAATCACCGACGGGATAATCGACATGAATGGGAATGAATTAAGTACGTCATCAAATTAGAATTATGTTCGACTCAAACCTTTGGCAGGAAATAGCATCCACCATCAAACAAAACAAGCTTCGGACTTTTCTTACTGGCTTTAGCGTGGCCTGGGGAATTTTCATGTTAATCGTTTTGCTGGGTGCCGGAAACGGATTGTCGAACGGCATGCAGGAGAATTTTAAAGGAGATGCCACCAACGCTGTTTTCGTGAGCGGGCAAACAACATCAAAGCCATGGCAGGGTTATAAGTCAGGTCGTCGTATCCAATTCGACAACAGTGACGTTGATTATCTTGCTGCAAATTTAAAAGACATTGATCATATATCCGGCCGCTTTTATTTGCCCTGGGACAATGCAACGGTTTCCTATAAGAATGAGTATTCATCCTATCAGGTGATATCCTGTCATCCTGATTATCAGGTGGTTGAAAATGCAAGCATCGTAAAAGGGCGTTTTGTAAATGATGTGGATGTTTTAAAATTTAGAAAATATGCTGTGATGGGAGAGGAGGAAATTCAGAAGTTGTTTAAGGATGAAGATCCTCTGGGTAAATTCATCAAAATAAACAATGTGATGTTTAAGGTGGTGGGCATCTATCGGGATGCGAAGGGAAGAGACAGTAAACGGGTTTATATTCCTATTTCAACTGCACAGAAACTATTCAACGGAGCAAACAGGGTGCACAATATCGCTTTTACAACAGGTGATTTAACCCTCAAGGAAAACAAGGCGCTACAGGAACGGGTAAGAAAACATTTTGCACACAAATATCATTTTGATCCGGCAGATGCCAAAGCCCTGCATATGTGGGATACAATTGAAGGCTATGTGAGAACACAACAGGTTTTTACAGGAATTCAGCTGTTTGTGTGGATCATTGGCATTGGCACCATCATTGCCGGTATTGTCGGGGTAAGCAACATCATGTTGATTACTGTCAGGGAACGCACAAAGGAAATTGGAATTCGAAAGGCCATCGGTGCCACCCCGGGAAGTGTTGTTTTTATGATTATTCTTGAGGCTGTGGTCATCACCGGAATTGCAGGTTACATTGGCATGATACTTGGCATCGGCTTGATGGAAGGCATCAATATGGGATTGGAAAATGCAATGGCCAATGCGCCTGCAGATCCAAACAGACCCACAATGTTTATGAATCCAACCGTGGATTTTAAGTTAGCAGTTTCCGCAACCTTACTGCTTGTGGGGGCCGGTACACTTGCCGGATATATGCCCGCAAGAAAGGCTGCCAAAATAAAGCCCATTGAAGCGTTGCGAGACGAATAGGAAAACGAATAAAAAGAATTTATGTATATCAGCTTTTTAGATCCGGATTTTTGGCAGGAAATATGGAGTTCCCTGAAAAAAAACAAGATGCGAACAACGCTTACCGCGTTTGGTGTGTTCTGGGGAATTTTTATGTTGCTGGTAATGGCAGGTGCCGGTCAGGGTTTAAGCAATGGCATTAACGAAGGATTTAAGAGTTTTGCAACCAATAGTGCCTTTTTCTGGACTCAGAAAACCAGTGAACCCTACAAAGGTTATAAAAGAGGGCGTTTCTGGATGTTAACAAATTCAGACATTGATTATATAAAACAAAATGTTGAAGATATTCAATACCTCGCACCACGACTGCAGGGCTGGCGCCAAAGTCAGGGTGATAATACACACTATGAAGACAAAAGTGGCTCCTTTTACATAAAAGGGGATTATCCGGTGTACCGCAAGATTGACCCCTTTACCGTGGTAAAAGGTAGGTTCATCAATGAGATTGACATCATGCAGAAGCGCAAGGTGTGCATTATTGGTGAACGGGTCGAAGAAGTACTTTTCCAGAAGGATAAAAACCCAATTGGCGAATACATCAAAGTAAATGGTGTTTGGTTCCAGGTGGTTGGCGTTTTTAAACCGGATACGGAGATTAACTTTGGTGGGGATAAAAAAGAATCCATTTTCATGCCGTTTTCTACACTTCAACAAACATATAATTACGGGAATCAGGTGCATTTCTTTTCTGTCACAGCAAAACCAGGTGTTCCTGTTTCCGTGGTAGAAGACAGAATCTTGAAAGTTTTAAAGGAACACAATGACATCGCTCCGAATGACAGGGAAGCGGTGGGACATGTGAATGTTGAATTGCAATTTAAACAGATGAGTGCCTTATTTATTGGCATCAATATACTCACATGGATTGTTGGTTTGGGAACCTTGTTTGCAGGTGTGATTGGGGTAAGTAACATCATGTTGGTGATCGTTCGGGAACGAACCCATGAAATCGGTATTCAAAGGGCCATCGGTGCAACACCTTCAAAGATTGTCACCCAGATTCTTTCAGAATCAATTGTGCTTACCATTGTTGCCGGATACATCGGGATGGTGCTGGCCATGGGACTGCTGGAAGGCGCATCAGTGATGCTTGCAAAAGCGGCAGAAAATCCGGATAACACAGTGGTGCTGAAAAATCCTCAGATTAGTTTGGGAATGGCGACTGCTGCATTGATGGTATTGGTAATTGGTGGTGCAATTGCAGGAGCACTTCCTGCAAGACGTGCTGTTCGAATGAAAACTATAGACGCATTAAGAGACGAATAAATTTAACGTATACACAATGAAAAACATCGGCAAAATCGTATTATGGGTGGTCCTCGGAGCTATCGTGGTCTGGACTTTCTACTTTTTATATCAGAAATCACAAAAACCTCCGGTGGAATACCAGATTGCTTCTGCAAGCTATGGCCCGGTTGTAAGTAAAACGGTGGCAACAGGTAGTGTTGTTCCCCGCCGTGAGATCGAAATTAAACCTCAGGTATCAGGGATCATTGACGAATTGTTTGTTGAGTCAGGTGATCAGGTTGAGGTTGGTCAGGTGGTCGCAAGAATTAAGATTATTCCTGATATGGTTCAATTGAATACCTCTGAAACACGGGTGAATCAATCGAAAATCAGGCTGGAGGATGCCAGATTGGATTACGAACGTCAGAAAGAGCTCTTTGAAAAAGAAGTGATTTCCAAAAGCGAATTTCAAAAGGCACTGACAACTTATGACTCTGCCAGGGAGGAGCTGGAAGCAGCCCAGAATAACCTGCAGCTGGTGAAAGAAGGAGTAACCAAGAAGTTTGCATCAGCAACCAATACCTTAATACGGGCCACCATCGACGGAATGGTTTTGGATGTCCCTGTCAGGAAAGGGAATTCAGTGATTCAGGCCAATACATTTAATGCAGGTACAACCATTGCCGTGGTTGCGGATATGAAGGATATGATTTTCGAAGGAACCATTGACGAAACAGAAGTGGGGAAAATCAAACCAGGAATGAATTTGCACCTGACCATTGGGGCAATAGAGGATTTGAAATTTGATGCGATTTTAAAGTACATTGCACCTAAGGGTAAAGAAGAAAATGGGGCCATTCAATTTGAGATTAAAGCAGATGTATTGCTTAAGGATGATGTGTTTGTAAGAGCCGGTTACAGCGCAAACGCTGATATCGTTTTGCAAAAATTAGACAGTGTGATGGTGATTGACGAAAGTCTGGTGCAATTTGAAGGCGATACTGCCTATGTGGAGGTGCTCATTGAGAATGATGAAGAAGGCCAACAATTTGAGCGACGCAATATTAAAACAGGTTTGTCGGACGGCATAAAAATAGAAGTGAAAAGCGGGGTGTCACTTGAAGATAAGTTGAAGGGCGAGAGGAAAGTAGATGTTAAAGATAAAAAGAAACCGAACGCAAATTAAGGATAGAATCATGAAACGAGTCATTCACATTTATTTACTGCTGTTTTGTGCTGTGTGTTTTACATCCGTACGGGCTCAGGAGAAATGGGATCTGAACAGGTGTATTGAATATGCTCTGGAGAACAACCTCTATGTGCAGAAACAGTTGCTGCAGATTGATTACGATAAATTGCAGATCAAGCAGGCAAAAGATAGTTATTTGCCAGGCGTCAGTGCAACCCTGGGAAACAGAATGTATTTTGGTCGAACCCTGGATCAAAGTACAAACCAGTATCGGAACTACAATTCATACGAAACCAGCTTTAACCTTGGGGGATCTGTGTCACTGTTTGAAGGATTTCGGCGCAAGAGAGAGAAGGAAATGATGCAACTGAATCTGAAGTCATCTGAGTTATCTTTGGAACAGATCAATAATAACATTTCACTGAGTATAGCCACTTCGTACCTCGACGTGCTACAAAGTAAAGAACTGATCAAAGTACTGGAAAAACAACTGGAGGTGACCAAAGAGGATGGAAAACGCGTGAAGATTAGGTATGATGCTGGGGATGTTTCAAAAGATGTTTATCTGGAGATACAGGCACAAATAGCGCGTGAATCATCGCAATTGGTTGAGGCAAAAACAAATCACACAAAATCCTTGTTGATTCTTGCTCAAATACTGGATGTTGAAGATGTGGCAAATTTTGATATTGTCATACCGGAATTACCCCTTATTGAATCAAAAGTGTCGTTGATTACAGCGGGAGAGATTTTTGAAAATGCACTGTCGTTACCAGATATCAAGGTGGCTGAATTGCAAATCGAAAATGATGAAGTAGGGATTGAACGTGCCAAAAGTGGATTTTATCCTACAGCTTCCTTTTTTGCAAGTTATTCGAATTATTATAACAACAAAGCGCAGACGTATGATGTCATGACTGGCACTTTTCAGGATTTATCCTTTAGCGACCAGCTGGGAGAAAATCCCAGAGAGGTACTCGGTTTGAATATCGACATTCCGATATTTAGCAAATTTCAAAATAAGAATGCCGTAAAAGCTGCCAAAATACAGATGGAAAATTCAGTATTGAATCTTGAGATGGAGAAAAAGAACCTGCGGGAAACAATACAAACGGCTTATTCAAATGCAAAATCATCTTATGCATACTACCTGTCGGCGGAGCAAGCGCTTAATGCCACAAGAGAGTCGAACAGATTTTCATCGGAGAAGTACAATGTCGGCGCCATTTCTCCCTTTGACTATAATACATCAAAATCACAGTTGACAAAAGCCGAGGCTGAATTACTTCAGGCAAAGTATAACTTTATTTTTGCAACAAAAGTGCTCGAGTTTTACAATGGTATTCCACTGGCTTTGTAATTGACGGTTTAGTTTTATGAATGTTGAATCATTCTTATAATTTAACCCTGCTCCTGATTCAGAACAAAAGACAACCCAATGAAATCAATTGATTTCAAAAAAAGAAGGGATAAACACGGCGGTTTATCCCTTCTTCTGTTTTATAAATGTATTTTTTATTTAAACTGCTTTGAGAATGCCGCCATCTTAATCGCGGTAATCGCTGCCTCGTCGCCTTTGTTCCCGTGTATTCCACCGGCTCTATCAAGGGCTTGCTGCTGATCGTCAGTTGTTAGAATGCCAAAAATAAAGGGAATGTCATAGTTCACATTCAGTTGTGTAATGCCCTGAGTAACTCCCTGGCAAACATAATCGAAATGCGGAGTTCCGCCCTTTATTACACAACCAAGGCAAATGACTGCATCCACATCTGTTTTCTCGGCCAGAATACGGGCACCATGGCTTAGTTCAAAGCTTCCAGGTACATACCTTACAATGATATTGTCTTCCAGGGCACCATGTTTTAAAAGGAGCTTTTTTGCTCCCTCATATAAGGCTCCTGTGATCTCCTCGTTCCATTCAGAAACAACAATTCCAAACTTCATTTTTGAAGCATCAGGAACATCTTCTGTACGGTAATTGGACAGATTTTTTAAACTGCTTGCCATTTAGTTTGCTTTGGCCATTGCAATAAACTTGTCAATATCTCTCGCCTCTGCACTTGAAGGAAACTCATCTTTCACACGTTGATAAGACTTAACAGCCTTGTCGATATTGCCCGCTGCTTCATAAGCAATTCCGGCTTTTTTAAGATGAATTGGTGTTGAGAAGTCATTCTTGAAAGTCGCTGCTTCAATAAATAGTTTTGCAGCTTTTTCGTATTCTCCAAGCTCCACATAACAATCTCCTTTTGCCCCGAGTGCAATTGGTTCAATCAAAGGATCACTTGTGCTGAATTTGTTGAGGTAGTTTATTGCCTCTTCATATTCGCCAAGGTGCATGTAGGAAACACCGGTGTAGTATGCTGCCAGATTAGCTGACTTTGTTGAACCATAATCTTCCATGATCGCATGGAATCCGAGGTATAAACTTCCATCTCCATTCAATGCCAGGTCAAAAGAATCCATTGCAAAGTATTGCTCACCGGCAAACATTTGAGATTGGGCCTCCTGTTCTTTCGGAAATAAAATAAAACGATTGTATAACATGACCGCACCAATCACCCCAATAATTACCAACAAACCAATGGTTAATTGTTTCTGGTATGTTTCGATAAATTCTTCGGATTTTGTCAGTACCTGTTCTACATTTTCCAGGTTATCTTCCTGATGCGCTTTCGCTTGTTTCTTCTTCGACATAAATAAATATTTTTTTGGTACGCAAATGTATGTTTTTTAGGTGAAATAAAAAACTGTATAATTCAATTATTGGCTTTAATAGCTTGCTGATCTTTCTATCTTTGTATAGATTTAACTGAAAGCATGAAACTCGATAAACTAACACTTTTAAATTACAAAAATATCGAGGACGCAAAACTTGATTTTGGTCCTAAAATCAATTGCTTTATTGGGGATAATGGTGTTGGGAAAACAAACCTGATTGACGCTATTTACTATCTTTCATTCTGCAAAAGCTACTTTAATACCATCGATTCGTACAACATCCGTCACAATGAACCTTTCATGGTATTGCAGGGAGAGTATTTTCGTAAGGACGAAGTTGAAAAAGTGTATTGTGGTTTAAAACGAGGTCAAAAAAAACATTTCAAGCGTAATCAGAAGGAGTATTCCAAGCTGTCGGATCATATTGGCTTATTGCCTGTGGTGATGGTTTCGCCATCTGATGGACGGCTGATTGTTGAAGGAAGTGATGAGCGCAGAAAGTATGTTGACGGCGTGATTTCTCAGTTTGATCATGTCTATCTTGAAACATTGATCAGTTATAATAAGTTGTTGCATCAGCGCAATGCCATGTTGAAATCTATGCAACAAAGCCACGACAGAAATCTGGTGCAGGTAATGAACGATCAAATGGTGCCCCTGGCAGTTAAGATATTCTCGAAACGACGTGAGTTCATTGATAAACTGAACCCTGTTTTTCAAAAGTATCATACCATTTTATCACTTAACCGTGAACAGGTTAGTCTGGAGTATCGTTCGGATATGTCCACAGGTGATTACATTATGCAAATGGCCTTATCCTTACAAAAAGACATGATGCTGGGCTATACTTCCAGAGGAATACACAGGGATGATTTGATTTTTAAGCTTGACGGTCATCCGATTAAACGGGTTGGTTCTCAGGGGCAGCAAAAAACCTTCCTGATGGCACTTAAATTTGCGCAGTTCGATTTCATGTTACAGATGTGCGATTTTGCTCCCTTGCTATTGCTCGATGATATTTTTGATAAGCTGGACTCAGAGCGTGTTGAGCAGATTGTTCGATTGGTTTCAGATGAACGCTTCGGGCAGATTTTTATAACAGATACAAACAGAGAACACCTGTATGGGATCTTAAAAAAAATGAAAATAGAATATAAACTGTTTCAAGTGAAAAGTGGTAACGAAATAGAGGTGCTGAAATGAGAAAAAGTAATACACAGGATCTGCGGGCAGTCATAAATGATTTGCTCAAAGAAAGCTCGCTTGATCATCGTTATCTGGTGCAAAGTGTGATTGATGAATGGCCAGACATTGTTGGACCACTGTTTGCCAAATACACCACCAAAATCTATGAAAATAAAGGGACCCTCTTTGTTAATATTTCTTCGGCTGCTGCGAAGAATGAGTTGATGATGGCAAAAACAATTCTAATAAAAACTATCAATGAAAAAGTGGGTGCTCAGGTGATTAAGGATATTGTTATACGCTAGACAGACTATTAACCTTGCATCCGCTTAAATCAAGTCAGAGAACTTGATTGCATAAAAAAAGGCCACCAAAATGGAGGCCTCTTTATTCTATCATGTAAGGTACTATGCGTTGAGGTTAACCCGTTTAAATGCTACGGCTGTTGCACCGTTTGCACTGTCAGCAAGGTACTGCTTAACAGTAATTTTTCCATCTTTAATGAAAGCCTGCTCTAAGAGTGTGCTTTCCTGGAAGAATTTGTTCAAACGTCCCATTGCGATTTTGTCTAAAATCTGCTCTGGTTTTCCCTCTTCACGTGCTTTTTCTTTTCCAATTTCTAATTCTTTGGCTTTCACGTCTTCGGGTACTTCGTCGCGATTTACAGCTACAGGAGCCATCGCTGCCACCTGCATTGCAATATCTCTCTTAACACCTTCTTCTATGTCAGCTTTATCAAAACCAACAGCAGTCGCTAATTTGTTGCCCGGGTGAATGTATGTTACGACACTCTCTGCAGTGATTGTTTCATAATCAGACAATTCCAGCTTTTCACCGATAACACCAATCTGTTCAACAATTTGTTCTGCAATTGAAGTACCATTCAATTCCAATGCATTTAACTCCTCAAGACTTGCAGGTTTGTTTGCTAACGCAACATCAAGGATGCTTTGTGTGAACGCAACAAAGTTATCGTTTTTAGCCACGAAATCCGTTTCGCATTTCAAGCATACAACAGCGGCAAAATTATCCACAGCTCCTGAAAGAACACATCCTTCACTTGCTTCACGGTCAGCACGCTTGTTTGCAACGGCCTGACCTTTTTTGCGAATAAGATCTACTGCTTTATCGAAATCACCATCGGTTTCGGTTAATGCTTTTTTACAATCCATCATTCCAGCTCCGGTCATCTTACGAAGCTTGCTTACATCAGCTGCTTTAATAGCCATTGTTTATCGTTTTTATAATTATTATTCTTCCGTTCCTTCTTCATCTGTTGCTTCAACAGCTTCAGCAGAGGCGGCTTTTTTCGCTGCAGATTTTTTGCCTTTTCCTGCAGATTGAGATTCTTTCTTAGCCGAAGCTTCTGCTTCACGCTCAATTTTACGATCCTGGAGTCCTTCCTTGATTGCTTCAGTCATCACATTCATGATCAGCTCAATTGATTTTGTGGCATCATCGTTAGCAGGGATGGCAAAGTCAAGTGATTCAGGATCAGAGTTGGTATCTACCATTCCAAACACCTGAATGCCCAGACGATGTGCTTCGCGAACTGCGATGTGCTCCTTTAAAACATCAACAACAAAGATAGCTGCAGGAAGCCTGGTCATATCTGCAATACTTCCAAGTACCTTTTCTAATTTAGCTCTTTGACGAGTGATCTGAAGTCTTTCTCTTTTTGAAAGAGTGCTAAACGTTCCATCTGTTGACATTTTGTCGATGGTTGTCATTTTCTTAACCGCCTTACGAATGGTAGGGAAGTTAGTCAACATTCCTCCTGCCCAACGCTCTGTTACGTATGGCATGTCTACGGATGTTGCTCTCTCTGCAATTATTTCCTTTGCTTGCTTTTTTGTAGCAACAAATAAAACTTTTCTTCCTGACTTGGCAATTTGCTTCAAAGCATTTGCAGCTTCATCAACCTTAATCACTGTTTTGTGCAGGTCAATGATGTGAATTCCATTGCGCTCCATGAAAATGTAAGGAGCCATGTTTGGATTCCACTTTCTTTTCAGGTGACCGAAATGACAGCCGGCCTCCAATAACTGATCGAAATTTGTTCTGGACATTTTTTACTTTTTACGTTTACATTCTTAGATAAATCAACACTCAGGTAGTTCGATTGAAGTCCTGAATGTTTAGATACTAAACGAGATTTTATGATCGACAAAAAATTAACGTTTAGAGAACTGGAATCTCTTCCTTGCTTTTGGTTGTCCCGGCTTTTTACGTTCAACAACTCTTGGATCACGTGTCATGAAACCTTCAGCTTTTAAAGCAGGTTTGTTTTCTTCGTTGATCTTAACAAGTGCTCTTGAAATTGCGAGGCGAACTGCTTCTGCCTGCCCTTTAATACCTCCTCCGGTAAGTGTTACCTTGATGTCGTACTGATCTGCTACTTCAATTGTATTGAGTGGCTGTTTTACAACATACTGAAGGATGCTTGAAGGGAAGTAATCCGAAAGGTCCCTTTTGTTAATGGTAATATTACCCGAACCCTCTTTTACGTAAATGCGGGCAACTGCAGCTTTACGTCTACCAATTGCGTTTACTACTTCCATGCCAATTATTTAGTTATGTTTAATTCAATAGTTTTTGGTTTTTGAGCCTCATGAGGATGCTCATTACCAACATACACGAACAGGTTGTTAAGAAGCTTGCTTCCAAGTTTGCTTTTAGGAAGCATCCCTTTTACAGCCTTGATGATTAACTTCTCAGGACTCTTCGCAAAGATGGATGCCGGAGACACTCTTTTTTGACCACCTGGATAACCAGAGTGTGAAAAATGTTCCCTGTCGGTCCATTTGTTACCTGTTAATTTTATTTTCTCTGCATTGATGATAATTACATTATCACCGCAGTCTACGTGAGGAGTAAAGTTTGGCTTGTACTTTCCTCTCAACGTCTTTGCCACCTCTGCGGAGAGTCTTCCTAAAACAAGATCGGTTGCATCAACCAAGACCCACTCTTTGTTAACCGTTGCCGCATTGGCTGAAATGGTTTTAAAACTTAATGTATCCACTTTTAATCGCTTTTTAAAGTTTACACCTCTGATTTTGCGAGAATCGTCGGCTTAAATAATTGTTAGTTGCTTAATAATTAAGCATTTGCTTTTCAGCGGATGATAATCGGACTGCAAAAGTAGTTTTTATTTTCTGATTATCAAACTATAGGGGGTGAAAAAAGAGTGAATGCGAAGGTGCTGCAAATAGAGACCTTCCGCTTTTGATACTGCCTTACTAATCAGGGATCCAGTTCTTTTGGCGACATAATCGATTGCAGATGAAAACTTCCATTCTGTGGGTTTTTCAACCAGACCGGCATCTACCGGGTCTCGATGAATATAGGTGAAGCAGTTTCAGCATAATTAAACTTGGACGTTTCAATATTAAGAAAAGTACCAAAAGCTGAATTAAAATAGGACGGACTTATTCCCTCGGGAAGCGTTAGACATTTGGATTTTGTCTTTTTTCTAAAAAGAGACCCTGTTCTTTCTACCTGAATATTTATTGCAACAGTGTAAGAGCGCAGCATTATTACAATGGAATCATTAAATGATCGCATTCTTGTATTACCAGGGGTTTCGTTGAAGCAAAACCCCTGGTAAT
>JBFHER010000026.1:0-22566 GCA_041584055.1 Bacteroidales bacterium | reverse complement strand
CAACCCTTCAACATTCCCACATTCCAACAGTCCCACATTCCAACACTTCTTCCGCTAGCGAGGATTTGCAATCCGTGCGATCTGCTTCGAGAATGTTTCGATATGCGGCCAGGGATCAATCCTAATTTCTGATGAATTATTTTGCCGGCCTAAATTTATTTCGCGCATTCGTTACCCCGCGCGTTGCACGGGGCTACCATGATGTCGCTCCTTCGGAGCTTTTTGTTTTTCGCAAGCTCATGTCATCAACATTGCAACATTGTTCGGGACGCGGAACACGAGACGCGCGACGTTCCTAACTTCAACATTCCAACATTCCCACATTCCAACACTTCCCACATTCCAACCCTTCAACATTCCCACATTCCAACCCTTCAACATTTCAACATTCCAACATCCCAACACTTCCAACATTGCAACATTCCAACACTTCCAACATTACAACACTTCCAACATCCCAACACTTCAACATTCCAGCACTGTTCGCGACGCTGGACTCGTGCTGACGTGCCGAAGCTTTAGCGAAGGTGGATCGTATCTCGCCGAAGCTTTAGCGAAGGCGGATTTGTATCATTCCTAAAAATTGTTAATTTTACAATAGCCAAACCAATGTTGAACCCTAACACTAAGGTAGGATGAATGAGAATGAAGCCATACAGCAGCACTTAAAGGGACTGAATTATTGCTCAATGCTTGAGGAGGAAGGAATTATTACGCTGGAGGATTTAAACGATCTGATCCCAGGATTTTTTCACCTAAACAATGGAGAAACCCTTCAACTGGATTTCTTGAGTCCCAACGGGCTTGAACTTCTGCAAACATCGATGGAAGAAATAGAATCACTAGGTGTTGATTTTATTAAAAGGATTACAGATTTTAAATCCCAACTCTTCTTTCTTCAGAACATGCCTGCTTTTTTTAAAAAGGGAGAAAAAAGAAAGACAATAGGCGCGTTGCAACGCATTCGATGGACTGAGAAAGATCCGTTTCAATTATTTTTCACTACGACTAAGATTTATCGGGATGAAAAGTCATTGATATCTTATACCCAACCGATTAATGAAATAGAAGACGACAGTTACCTAAAGGAAATTGTTGATTTTCGTTTTAATTTTTTCAACGCCAATTATCATCATTTTCAAGCCTTAACAAAACGTGAAAAGGAAATTCTGACATTGATTGCAGATGGTGTATCAACAAAAGAGATATCTGAACAATTATTCATTTCTGAAAAAACCACCAGTACACATCGACAGAACATCATTAAAAAGCTTGGTACCAGAAAATTAAGCGACCTGATCAAATACGCCATTGCATTTGGATTGATAAAATACTGATTGGTCAGTATTTTATGATCGATTAGGATGTACTTTATTTGTAATACAGGTTTGCGAAGGGCATGGATTATTTATGTAAATAAGCTTAAAAGCAGAACTTTAGCATGATATTGTATTGACTTCAACCGTATTAATGTGACAGGATGCTTCCTGTTTACAGCTTATAACCTATGCAAAAAAAGGTTCAGGTCAATGATTGATTTGGACCTTTTTTAATACTTAAAAATATGAAAACAAGCACGAATTCAAAAATAAAATTACCTGTATTAAACGGCTATGTGTTCCTTGATTGTGAAGACGTTTTAATGTTGAATGCCGAAGGTAATTACACACGTATCATCACTGTAGAAAAGGACGAATACTTCTCGTCATACAATTTGGGGCGCCTTTATAAAAGTTTAAATACAGTCAGCTTTTACAAGGTGAACAGGAGTTGTATCTTAAATACAAATTATTTGAGAAGCATAGATAATAAGCAGAAATTGGCGACGATCAATGTCAATGATGAACTTCAAAAGATACCTGTTTCAAATGCATTCATCCAAAATTTCAATAAAACATACTGAATATTAAGCACTCCCGGATCTAATGCTTGTCAATTGCGTTAGCCCTTGAGTGCCTCTGCACCACCTGTGATTTCCAGAATTTCGTTTGTAATGGTGGTTTGTCTTGCCTTATTGTATGATAAAGTAAGATCACGCAACAGATTTTCAGCATTGTCCGTGGCCTGATGCATGGCCCTCATCCGTGCAGCATGTTCCGAGGTAAAACTTTCCATCACCAGGCGAAAGGCTTTCATTTGAAGTGAAATAGGAATCAATTGTTCCAACAGTTCTTTTTTGCCCGGTTCAAATAGGTGGTTTTCGGGATATTGAATCGGTTCATCCTCATTTTGAGCAATGGGAAGGAAGCCGGAGGCTTTTACTTCAAGGTTTCCTGCAGAAATAAAATGGTGGGAAACAAAATCAATGGCATCATATTTTTTCTCAACAAAACCATTGTAAAGCATTTGACTGAGCTCACTTAATTTAGCATAATTCAGATCGTTAAGGATCTCATTGTCGCTAAAAGAAAGGACCTCCTTACGGGTTTTCATTTGTTTCTGTCCTTGCAACCCGATGTTTATAAAATCGATGTTCCCGTTTCGATAATAATCAGCATAAACCGTTTTTGCATGTTCAATTGCGCCCTTAACAATGTTCGTATTAAAAGCACCACAAAGGCCTCTGTTGGATGAAATCAGCACGATGGCCACTTTATTGCCTTCTCCCTTTTTGTTTAGCGAATTGAATTGCTTTCCAACTTCTTCATCCAACAACAGTTGGCTTAAAAGATCTTCCAGCTTGGAAGCAAACGGAACCGTGCCGTTCAACGCATTTTGAGCTTTTTTCAACTTGGCTGCAGATACCAGTTTCATTGCACTGGTTACCTGCATGGTTGTTTTAACCGAGCTGATACGGGTCCGTATTTCTTTTAATCCTGCCATTTATAAAAGTATCTTATCTAAAACCTGGCTGCAATTTCTTTTGCAACATCTTCGAGAATTTTAGTGATATCATCACTCCATTTGCCTGCGGCGATGGAATCAAGAATATCCTTGTGTTCACGTTCTAATTCTTCAATGTACGAAGCTTCAAACGATTTTATATTTTCAATTGGAACCTTACTAAGCAATCCTTTAACGCCACAATAAATGATCGCAACCTGTTTCTCTACAGCAATGGGAACGTATTGGGCTTGTTTAAGGATTTCAACATTCTTGGCACCCTTGTCAAGAATACCCATGGTGGCAGCATCCAAATCAGAACCAAACTTGGCAAATGCTTCCAGTTCACGGTATTGGGCCTGATCAATTTTCAGGGTACCTGCAATTTTCTTCATTGGTTTTATCTGCGCATTTCCTCCAACACGGGAAACAGAGATACCTACGTTAATCGCAGGTCGTACGCCTGAATTAAAGAGGTCTGATTCCAGGAAGATCTGACCATCAGTAATGGAGATGACGTTTGTAGGAATATACCCTGACACATCACCAGCCTGTGTTTCAATGATAGGTAGTGCTGTCAATGATCCTCCACCTTTTACAATGGGTTTCAACGCTTCGGGCAAGTCATTCATTTTTGCAGCAATCGCATCCGAATTAATTATTTTCGCCGCACGTTCAAGCAGACGTGAGTGCAGATAAAATACATCGCCCGGATAAGCTTCACGCCCCGGAGGACGGCGGAGTAGGAGAGATACCTCACGGTAAGACACAGCTTGTTTAGACAAGTCATCGAAGATCACCAATGCGTGGCGACCTGAGTCACGAAAGAATTCTCCGATTGTTGCACCTGCAAAAGGCGCATAAAACTGCATGGCCGCAGGATCGGATGCTGTTGCAGAAACAATCACCGTGTAATCCATGGCACCGTGATCGCTGAGTGTTTTGTACAGGTTTGCAATGGTGGATCCCTTCTGACCAATCCCAACATAAATGCAATAAAGGGGATCACCCTTTTCAAAGTTTTTCCTTTGATTGATGATGGTATCAATGGCCACAGCTGTTTTTCCTGTCTGACGGTCACCGATAATCAATTCACGCTGACCACGACCAATGGGGGTCATGGAGTCAATGGATTTAAGACCGGTTTGAACGGGTTGAGTGACCGGTTGACGAAAAATAACACCAGGTGCTTTTCGTTCAAGAGGCAGATTATAAAAAGGTCCTTTCAGAGATCCTTTCCCATCAATGGGTTCCCCCAGCGTGTTCACCACACGTCCCAACATGCTTTCACTTACGTTGATTGACGCAATCTTGCCGGTACGTTTTACGGTATCTCCTTCCTTTACATATTCACTGGAACCAAGTAAAACCACACCAACGTTGTCGGTTTCAAGGTTGAGAACGATTCCCATCACCTTACCAAAATCCACAAGTTCGTTGGCTCCCACATTGGTTAATCCATAAATACGGGCTATACCGTCACCCACTTCCAACACGGTTCCTACCTCTTCGAGGTTGGTTTCACTGCTAAATCCACTCAATTGTTGTTTTAACAGTTCTGATATCTCAGATGGTCTTATATCTGCCATTGCAATGTATCATTATTTTCAATGAAGCCTTTTCAGGCGTTAATAAACGCGTCCTTAATTTTCTCTAAACGACTTGCCAAACTTGCGTCCAGTTGCTGATCCTCAAGTCTGAGAATAAACCCGCCAAGAATCTCCGGTTTGACTTTTTCTTCCAGTTCCAGCTTTTCCTTCAGCTCTTTCTCTATTCCATTTGTCAGCTCTGCTTTAAATGTTTTCATAAGCGGAACAGCGGTGGTTATCACTGCACGTTTGATGCCCAGATCTTTTCTGGAGATCTCTACATAATGATAAGCCATGGTAAAGAGCTGATCTTCACGATTGTAATCAACAATCAGATTTAAAAATTTCAGGGTTAGGGGATGAACCACTTTTCCCAGAATTTGCTGAAAAATAGCCTTTTTCTGACTAGGTACAAGGCGCCTGTCCTTTAAAAAGAGCGGGAATTCTTCAACTTCCTTAAAAAGCTGAAGCACGGTCTTCATATCGGCCAATACCTCTTTTTGAACTTTCTGCTCTTTTGCAAGGTCAAAAAGTGCTTTACAGTACCTTATCCGTACGTTGCTACTATTCATGCTTAATTAAAATTTGCTTTCTCAAGCATTTGATTGATAATTGCCTCGTGCTTTTTGTTTGAACTCAATTCTTCCTCAATGACCTTGCCTGCTACTTCAATTGAAAGAAGTGCTACATCCCTCTTGAGGTTTTCCATTGCTTTCTCTTTTTCAACGCTGAACTCCTTTCTGGCCGTTGCGATGATCTTCTCAGCCTCAAGTTTTGCCTTCGTTTTTGCTTCTGCAACAATTTCAGCCTGTATTGCCTTACCTTCTTCAATGAGACGGTTCTTTTCGAGCTTTGTCTCATTTAAAATTGCCTTCTTGTTATGCTCAAGATTTTTGAGCTCTTTTCTGGCAGATTCAGCAGCATTCAGACTTTCATTGATGGATTCTTCACGTTTTTGCACCATACCAAGGATGGGCTTCCACGCAAATTTGGAAAGCAAAAACAGCAGGATGAGGAATACAATCGTCGTCCAAACTATCAATCCTAAACCGGGAGTAATTAAATCCATGTTTTATTTTTATTTTACCAATGCTACAACGATTGCAAACAAAGCCGCACCTTCAATAAGGGCTGCAGAGATAATCATTGCAGTTTGAATTTTTCCTGAAGCTTCCGGCTGACGGGCAATCCCTTCCATTGCAGATGCACCAATCTTACCAATACCAATGGCTGCTGCCAATGCTGCAATTCCAGCTCCAATAGCTCCTAATTCTAATCCAGTCATAATTTTACTTTTTAATGTTTACGTATAAAATTAATATTAATGATGTTTTTGTACTGCCATTCCTATAAATAGAGCAGAAAGCATCGTGAAGATATAAGCTTGCAGGAATGCCACCAGTATTTCAAGAAAGCTCATAAATAAAGCAAACGCAATTGAAAGCGGTGAAATCCACTCTGTTTGAAATATAAATATCAAAGAAATAAGACTCAGAATAATAATGTGTCCTGCGGTGATGTTTGCAAACAAACGCACCATCAGGGCAAACGGCTTTGTGAAAATACCAATGATTTCAACCGGCACAAGAATCGGTAAAATCCACTTTGGAATGCCCGATGGCCAGAAAATATGCTTCCAATAATCCGATGTTCCACTCAGGTTGGTTATTAAAAAAGTTATCACTGCCAGAACCAGGGTTACAGCAATGTTTCCTGTTACATTGGATGCACCGGGAAAAAATGGGATCAGCCCTAAGAGATTGTTAATAAGGATGAAAAAGAAAACAGTTAAAAGATATCCCAGAAAACGTCCTGCTTTTTCCTGCCCTATATTGGGGATGGCAATGTCGTCGCGGACAAACAATATCAGCGGTTCCATAAAACCCGCAATGCCCCTGGGCGCCCGGTCTGGGTTCTTTTTATACTGTCTGGCGGAAGTGATGAAGATAAGCAATAGGATGATGCAACTGATCATCATTGCGGCCACGTTGCGAGTGATTGAAAAATCCAGAAAAGCATCGCCCTCGGCGTGATGTCCTTCTAATTCGTGCTCTGTGGCTTCGTGAGAACTTTCCGCACCCGACCCGTCTATCTTCGATGCGATGATTTTTGAATGCTGGAGGCTATACTTGCGATCATGCCTGATCACATCTGAATGGCCATGATGAAATGCGGATGACATAAAAATATCCAGATGTCCGTCGTAATACAGGATAATAGGCAGTGGAAGTGATATAACCACCTCTTCACCGTCCTTATTGGTATAATCCCACATATGCCAGTCATACGTGTCTTTGATGTGGTGCATGATCATTTCCGTCACATTGAATTCCTCTTCAGCTTCATGCTCATTTGACGAAGCAAAAACCTGTAAGGAAGAACCAACAAGCAGCAACAGGAAAAGGGTCAAATGTCTGTATTGTTTTTTCAACGATTTCTTATTTTTATTATCAAACAAAAATGGCAAAAAAAAAGGGGGAATAAAATTTTTCTTCCAATTTTTCTCAGATATTATTAACCTTTTATTTAGCACTTTGTTTAGTGAAAGATATATTTTACTTTTGGCATAAACCGATAAAAACAAAATATGAAGAAGCTAACAATTTTATTTACTGCAATCTGCATCACTTTAGGAGCAACATTTGCACAGGAAAAAAAAAGTGAGGATGTTAAAACAGGATGGGGATTTGGTGTTCTTCCCGCAGTGTCTTTTGATACAGATCTTGGCTTTCAGTATGGCGGTTTGGTGAATTTTTTTGATTATGGAGATGGAAGTGCCTTCCCAGGATATGAGCATTCCATCTATATAGAAGCTTCCCGTTACACAAAAGGAAGTGGGATTTATCGGTTTTATTACGACTCAGAATATTTAATCCCGGGCATACAGATAACAACAGATTTAAGCTATTTGCCTGATGAAGCATACGACTTTTACGGCTTTAATGGATATGAATCTGTTTTTAACAGCCAGTGGATCGACGATTCGCAAGCGGATGACATCTACCGGTCAAGGATGTTTTACAAGATGAAAAACAATATTTTCAGATTTAAAACGGATGTACAGATACCGTTAATCGGAAAATCGTTCAGAGCCATTGCAGGATTTAATTTATTAAATTTCAATATCGACAAAGTGGATGTGGATAAGCTGAACAAAGGGAAGGATGAGAACTTACTCCCATCTCATGAGCAGGTGCCGGGATTATACCAAATGTATGAGGAGTGGGGCTTGATTTCGGAGAAAGAAGCGGACGGGGGATTTGTTCCTTTATTGAAAGCCGGTGTTGTGTATGATACAAGAGATAATCAGCCAAACCCTATGAAGGGGGTATGGACGGAGGCATTTATATTGGGAGCACCATCTTTTTTAGGAGCTGAGTCATCCTTTTTAAAGCTGAATTTAACGCACCGTCAATATTTTACGATTCTTAAGAATGACCTTAGCTTTGCCTATCGTCTGGGATATCAGGGAACGATTTCGGGGCATACGCCTTTTTATTATCAACCCCAGATTGCAACCTCTGTGATGAAAGGTGCCCGTTCCGAAGGATTGGGAGGTGGTAGAACAATGCGTGGAATTCGTCGTAATCGGGTTGTTGGAGATGGGTTTGCCTATGGAAATGCTGAACTACGATGGAAGGCAGTGCATTTTAATTTCATCAATCAAAAATGGTACCTTGGTATTAACGGTTTTGTTGATGCTGGACAAGTTGTTCAGAAGCTTGACGTTGAGAGTGTTTTAAGAGAAAATGGCGTGATTCCTCCATTGGAAAGCAGCGTTATATGGGATCAGGATGTTAAAAATTACTTTAACTTTCAAGAAGCAGAAAAATTGCACGTCAGCTATGGACTTGGTTTAAGGATATCAATGAATCAGAATTTCATAATTGCAATCGATTATGGACAGGCAGTAGATCCACAGGACGGTGATTCAGGCATATATATTGGACTGAATTACTTGTTTTAGGCATGTAAGTGTATTCATTTTCCATAGTCTTGTGTCAATGTTATGTATCACATCGTATATTCAAATGCACAAAGACCCTCACATTTCCGAAATGCGGTGAGCAGGGGGGATTTTATTAAACTTTTACATGTGCGTACCTAAGGAGTTTGCATTAATAAGCAAATTAGGGGTGCTAATAAAAGGCAAGGTGGTCGCCCAATACACTCATTTTACGCAATACTGGTCAATGCGACCATAAGTCAGTTAAGATATCAGAGTTCCCAGATAAACATTCAGCTACTGGTTGGCGGCATAGGTACCCCGGCTTCATCTTAAAGAGAACGTTCCTTTTTTCAGGGATTATATTTTCTCGGATGATAATTTTAAGGATGATACCTGCTGTTTTTGCAATCAGCCTCCGGAACTCGCTGCAGGGCGAGGTCCTCGTTTATAAATCACCAAACCATTGAGGAAGTTACGCAGTATCTGATCTTTCAAAGGCATGTATTTTGGATGGTCTTCTTTTCGGAAAAACGCACTGAGCTCCGATTTTGAAATTTTAAAGTCCACCAGCGCCATGATCTCGATGATATCGTCGTCACGCAATTCGAGAGCAACCCTTAGTTTTTTTATGATGTCGTTATTTGTTAATGCCATGTTTTCCCTTTTTTGAATGCAATTTACACTTTTTTAGTTTCCGTGAAATAAAATTATTCTTTAGAATTGAGGCCAGAAGCACCTTGCTGTTTATTCATTGCGATTTGTGTTCAAATTAAAATGAACATGGTGTTTCAGACTATTTTTAAATTACCTTTACCACCTTACATAAAATTTTACAGGAATACAAAAATGTCATTTACATCTTTAGGTCTGTCACCTTTTCTTTTAAACGCATTGTCAAGACAGAATTATATTGAGCCCACAGCGGTTCAGAAAGAGGTGATTCCCGCAGTGTTGGAAGGAAAGGACCTCATGGGAATATCACCCACAGGATCTGGGAAAACGGCAGGCTATGTGTTGCCTTTGCTAATGAATTTACAAGGAAAGGTAATTTCAAAAAACAGACATATAGATATTCTTGTGATTGTCCCAACCCGGGAGTTGGCGGTACAGGTTGCCGATGTTTTTAAATTATTTTCATCGGCCCTTCCCCAAAAAATAAAGGCCATGGCAGTTTACGGTGGGGTGTCGATTAATCCTCAGATGACAGGAATGAATGGTGTAAACATATTGGTTGCAACACCAGGGCGATTGCTGGAATTGCTCGACTCCAATGCCGTACATTTAAGCTCAGTTGAAACCCTTGTTTTGGATGAAGCTGATAAACTTTTGAATCTGGGGTTTAAAGAAGAGATGGATCGCATCCTAAAAAAGTTACCCAGAAAGCGACAAAATCTGTTGTTTTCTGCCACCTTGAACAAAGATGTCGGCTCCGTTCAACAAATTCTTTTGAAAGACCCGTTGGTAATAAATATTCACAAGAAGCAATATAAAACAGAGCTTATCAATCAAATTGCCTACGAAGTGCCTGAAGAAAAAAAAGGGCCATTGCTCCGTTCACTCATCAAATCAAAAGGAATGAAGCAGGTTTTGATTTTTGCATCAACGGTAAAGAAAGCAGATAACATTGCCAATAAACTCCGATTGAATGGCATTGATGCCAGATCAATCCATAGTAAGAAAAGCCAGGGTTCCAGAACAGATCTTTTAACGAAATTCAGATATAAAAAACTCCAGGTGCTTGTGGCAACCGATTTGATTTCAAGGGGCATTGATATTGAATTTCTCCCCTTTGTTATTAATTACGAGTTGCCTCGTTCTCCCAAAGATTTTATTCATCGCATAGGGAGAACCGGCCGGGCAGAGTCGCCGGGTGAAGCAATCTCATTTATAAGTGCCGACGAAGAGCATCATTTTAAGGTGATTCAAAAGAAAATAGGAAAGCGAATTAAACTCACCTCTATTGAAGACATGGAGTTATAATTCATCACAATGCACAATATGATACTTCATTCATTTTATTATTTCCGTGGGTAGAAGTATGAATTGCCGCGAATTTAGATCGCACCTGTCAGACCCTAAATATAAATTGTTTAAAACTAGCCTTACACGCTTCAAATAACATCGTTTAATTCTGCTGTGATGGTTTTGTTTCGTCTGTTGCTCAAGTCAAGTACCTGCAACTGTTTTATGTTTTGATGTAGTTGGGCGCAGGTCACAATGCCATCATCCATCAGTTTTTGTTTTTCATGCTTAGTCAGGTTTTGAAGGATGGTGATCGGGTATATTTTATACTTTTCAATGAGCTCTTTTAAACTTTTTCCATTCGGATAATCCCAGGCCATTAGGTGCAATCCAGAACACTTGCTATAATCGATGGAATCCGATGAAAAACGTGTGTTTGTCACCACCCAGGTATGAAATGTATAATTGGCGAATTCAGGCAATAATTTTCGTGTTTCAGCGATATCTTCAACCCGGGATTTTACATAGAGTGGCACCTGTATACTTACTTGTTTTCCCTGATCTTTATGATATTTGCATTCAACCAGATGCTGTTGCCTGTCTTTTGTGGCAATCACATCCATTTCATGTGTGATGCATTTCCCGTCCACAACAATGCCCACCTCTGTTGTATAGCCTTCAGCTTTGAACAATTCTCCAATCAAAGTTTCAAAAGGATAACCAGTAGGTCCGAGTTCAAGAATAGCCTGTTTAAGTTTAAAACGGATCCCGGCAGAACTCTTGTCCCGGCGCAATGCTAAAAAAGCACGTCGGTAAATCTGCTTTGTGGTCACCCCGGGTCTTATCCAGGAATTGATGTCCTTTAAAATGTGCTGAATCGTTTCAAACTTTGCCCCGGCATTGATCAGTGACTGTTCCAGCTTTTGACTTGAAAACGCTTCTTCCTCTCCGGACGCTTTTTTTATTAGAATTATTTTGTCTGTATTCATTATCACATTCATGTAAGTTCTGAGTGCTTATCTCAGGTAATTAACGTTTTTGTGTATTGTTTATTAATTTATCCGCTTGTATTTTTCTTGATGAAAACTAAATAATGAATGGGACGATCCGAATGCATTCCCTTAATCCAAATTACTGGTCCTTAATCGAAGGACTCCGCCATACGGCTTCGTGTTGAGCGATGTGTGCTTATTCTATTGCCGGCAGGTTGTATTGCGTTCGTAGAACCACCTTGTTCTTTCCCGGAAAATCAGCCGGAAGAGCTTGTGTTACATTGCCCGAAGCAGCCCATTCGGCGCCTCTTTGGTAGGTCACAATAAAACCGGCACATTGAGGCGCGCTATTCTGTTTCTTGTTGACATGTCCCAGCATGGTATGGAACACTCGTCCCTTCCCATATTCAATTGCCAAAAGAACGGGTTCTTCACGGCCCGAACCTCCGGTGGATGCTTCAGAATATGCAGTTGCTAGAAAGGTCATGTTTTTTCCTGGTCCTCTCATAAAAGAATAAAGCTCATCCTGCGCATGCAGCCATTCCTTCGGTAAGCCCTTCATGATTGGATGTTCAGGAGAGCGAGTGCTTACAAGAAATTCCGATTGTTTGCCATGGTGGCCACTTTTCCCGTCTGAGGAATCCCGAATTGCTTTACCATCTTTCCAATAGGCATATGCCCCGGCCGAGACATCCCGACCTCCCCAGCCACCCAGACCAATCATTTGATTGAATTCAGGCCAGTCTGCGAAAGCGTTATCCGAGGCATGGTAAACCACAAGACCTCCTCCGTTTTTAACAAATGCATCAAAATCAGCTTTCATTTTATCATTCCATGCATCACCTTCATAATCCATCACCAGAAGATCGTAATTTGAAAAATCGGGCGAGAAATCAAGCATGTCTTCACCTACGGAAGGACTGATGGCGACATCAACCACAAAACGTTTTGAGTCTTCAAGTGCCTTTTTCAGAATGGGCGTAGAGCCTTGCCAATAGTGCCATTTAGTACTTTGACCTGTGATAATTAGGGCTTTTAATACTTCCTTTTCGGCGTGCGTTGATTTCATTTTACAATGGGACGCGGTACTTAGCATTAAAAATGCCGATAGTAAAAGGGAAAAGCGGATCTTGAATAACATTTTTTTTAATTTTAGCCTCTAAGATATAAATATTTTGAATGAATAAAGGCAGCATTGAATGCTTAAACATCAAAATTTTTATTAGGGAAACTAAAAACAATGTCATCTGCCATTGCCAAAAGCTACAGCTATTTTTCTTACCCTGATGATGCATGATCACAGGAACTTTGATCTTTTTCGGTTGACGAATGTTATAGGTTTATAATTAACGGTGCATTACAATACTAAAGCTAATCTATTAATATGGAGAAGGTATCACAATCTAAGAATGATCAGCCTAAAACCCGTCGAGTCAGAGACCTGGTGAATACGCCTTTTAAGAAAGCCATGTTCGTCATCCAGATAATCAGTTATGTATTAATTCCGGGATCCCCGATAATAGGTGGAGGAATAGGTGTTGCGCTGAAACTAAGTGCAGCTTCTACAGGAGGACTGATCCTTGCAATTTTTATTTTAGGAGAAATACTCTTTTATGGCTCACTTCTATTTTTAGGTAAAGAGCTTGTACTTTTGGTCAAGGATAAAATAATGAATGCTTTTCGCAAAAAGGGAAAAGATTAACCTAATGCTTTTCACAATCAATCACAACAAAAGGGATGGTCAGTTTTACACCACCTTCGTGCCTGGCAATTTGATTCAGCTGTTCTTCAATTTGGTAAAAGACTTCTTCCTGCATGGATTCAGGAACAATCCGTTTCCAGTCATCCATAAAAGCTAAACGAATAAAGTAATGCTCCAGCAAGGTGGTGCCATCCACAAAGCGATATTCAAACGAATGATGATGAATTGACTTTACCTTAAAATCGAACGCTTCTAATTTTTGTTTGTACTCATACAAAGGTTTTCGTTTATGGTAAATATGTTTGTACATGCTTTGCACAGCATCATCAAGACCAGTAGCCTGCAATACACTTTTCATAACATTATAAAACTCAACCATGGAAGCCTCAAGGTTCATGGTTTGTACAAATTGCCCTTCTGGTCTTAATAGCCTTGAACACTCGGAAAGCACCTGATTAAGATCAGTTACGTTGTTGATGCCATTGTTACTGCTAATGAGATCAAGCGAATTGTCAGGAAGCGGTATCTTTTCAGCCTGACCTTCAATTAGCTCGACATTTGTTATGTTGTAAAACGTTATTTTCTTTTCAGTACGTTTAATGGCTGCCTGCCATGGGTCAATGCCATAAATTTTACTGGTTTTACCAAGACGCATTGCAATTTCTGTGAGGGGGAAACCCAATCCAAAACCGATATCAAGTGCAGTGATGTTCTTTTTTAATTCAATCGCATCCAAAAGTTTCAAACCAAAAGGTGCAGACCAAAAAGGGAGTTCGTCCAGTAATTCTACCTGATTTTGTGAATTGAGATCGAATGTATTCATGGTTTAAAGATCTTAGAATCGTAGTGTATTGAACTGGAAGGATTGGTGTTAAAACTCACTTTATTAATGAATTAAATACTTGTAAATTGGATATCCTATGGTAAAACATGAAACATTCAATTGTAAGGCACGAATCTATAAAACGAATCCAGCATTATCAAGAAAAGCATGCAAAATATAATAAGTCTTATTTAGAATAGTTTTGAATTTAATAAAAAACAGGATGCTTATGAAATAGACAAAACCCTTTATTTGTCTATAACAAGTGTTGGTTTTAATCAACCTACCTTATTTATAAAAGATATGAATTTGAAGGCCGCTATTTGAAGAGATGTATTAATGTATATATTTGAATTTTAATGTATAAAAATATGAGACGTATTGTTGTTGGATTGTTGATGTTTGTAACCATGATAGGAGCATCATTGGCATGTGAAATTGAATTTGAGACCCTTGGCGAAAAGAAAGAAGTGTACCATGAAGGTGATGTTATCGTAATAAAGATTGAATTGCTTTTAACCCATCGAAATTGTCCTGAGGGGTTAGAGGCAACAAAATACAGTTACCCTGGTTTCAAGGTTCTGGGCGCAACAAAATGGGAGGAAGTGAAACCGCTGGTATACGAACGAAAATTTAAGCTGGAAGTTCTTAAACCAACAAAGGGAGAAGCGTCATTTAGTGCTGTAAGAACATGTCACAAAGAGGGTGGCAATGGGGTGTTTAAAGTGAAGGTGGAGTAGTGATGATGACTGAAAAAACGCAGGTCGTATTTGTTTTTGCTTTGTTGATGGTGCTTTTTTTTGGGCTTGCCTCTCCGTTTTATGCACAGGAAACAGATGCAAAAGAAGATCCAACGGAATTGCCGGCAAAATGTGTGGGATGTCCACATGCAAAAGCTTGTTTTGAGGATGCGAACACCAGTTCGCTCCCTTTGCGAAACTATTTATGGCCAGTACCGTTTTTACTGATTGCCGGAGGTCTTGCATTATTTAAAAAATTAAAATTCAAACAGTTTCTTCTTTTTTCGTTGGGGATTGTGTTGGTGTATTCTGTTCAGCAGATTTATCGTGCCACAGAAATGCCTTCACCAGAAAAACGTCATAAGACACAGGAATTTGTTGAATGGAATGATTCAAGCCTTACCGACGGAAACGAATTTCCTGAATGGGAGGACAGCAGTGTTTCATCTGAATCATCAGCAATTGAGGTGGAGGATTCTACAGTGACAATGGATGCAGAACAAACATCCTTGGACGATGAATTTGAAGCGTTTTCAGAAAACGAATTTGAAACATTTGAATCATCGTCTACAGATAAACTTAATTATAATTCAGATTCAAAGGATGAAGATGCGCGGGAAAAGGAACAACAGGGAACCTTATTAAAATATGTGATTCCCATTCTGTTAATCACACTTTTGACAGGGATTTTATCCCGTTTTAGATTCACACGAAGGTTCAGGCTCATCTTTTTGCTCGGGGGACTTATTTATATGGGGTTTTACAACGGTGGTTGTCCTTGTATGATTTCAAGTTTTCAGGATTTTGTGATGTGGATGTTCGGCGCGGATGTGTTTTGGGGGACGATGCTTTGGTTTGTTGGCTTGATGGTGATCACATATTTCTTCGGCCGTGTCTGGTGTAGTTGGTTCTGCCATCTTGGGGCACTGCAGGAGTTTATCTATAAGGCGAAAATTATTCGACCGTTAAAAAGTAAAAAGGCCCAAAGCTTTTTCATTTGGATGAGAATTGCAACGATGATGGTTCTGCTTGTTCAAATTGCACTGACACAAACGAATATTTTCATCCATTACGATCCCTTTAAGGTTGCGTTTAATTTATTTTCAACAAATGCCACTGGTTATTTTTTGCTGGTGTTATTGCTCATCAGTTCCTTGTTGATTAACAGACCATTTTGCAGGGGCTTTTGTCCGGTGGGGCTGGCCATGGGATGGGTTTTACGCATTCCGGGTGCATCGGTGTTGAAGCCGGATGATACTTGTATTGGATGCAAGGGGTGTAGCAATACCTGTGAGGCCGGTGCCATAGTAAGGGTCAATAATTTAAGTATTCTAAACAATGCGGAATGTATCCGATGCGGAGATTGTATGGATAATTGCACAAAAAGCAGCTTGCAGGTGAAAGTCGGTAATGGAGAGATTGAATATGCCTGTATCGGGCAGAAATAAATTGTTTATGGTAATAGGAATCAGGGGAATTGTTGTATTAATTTTATGTGTGATCACAAGTTTGGCAGCACAGGCACAATGGACATGCCCAACAAAGATAAATACCCATCTTAAACCGTTTTGGACCGATGGTCCTTTGAGTTGGGCAACAGAAACCACGTTGGGGGGCGGAGTGTTGGATGACCGGATATTGCAAAATGGAATGGCCTTTGTTGGTTTGGAATATTACACGTCTAAATTCACGTTTTATGCTGAGGGTGGAGCAAAATACTGGCGTATGTGGGAAGATGATCTGCAACTGGAAAATTTTCGACTTGGGATGCGTGAGCTTTACATCAACACGCAAATTGGAAAGGTTGATTTCAAGGCAGGCTTGCAATCCATGCAATTTAAGGAGCAGTTTCTTCTCAACGAACGTGCAATGGCCGTCTCCTTCAAACACATAAAAAATGCAATCCAGATTGAAGGGGGGATTGGTACGGTTGCAGAAAACTTTGCACGCAATGGGACTTTTTGTTCCAAATGTTTTACCTACGACATCGTACAGGACAGAATGCGTTCCTTTCTGGGCGCAAATCCTCTGGATGAAAATTTTGCAGCTTTGGTTGTATCCGTAGATCCATCAAAAAGAAAAAAAAGAGAGTCCGTCGTAACGGCAAGAGATGATGATGGATTCGAACAATTTGATGAATTTGAATCCACAGATGAGTTTTCCTCCTTTGACAATGCATCTAAGACGCCTTTCGCGATCAAAGACTTACTCAGCATTGATAGCTATGGTGGACTAGCATTTGCCGAATTTGGTCAGTTCTATCCTGATCCTAAATTATGGCTCGGCGTGTATGAATCCCTACAGCTACCTTTTAACATTCATTTTAAAGGAGAATATCTCTATCAGCATCAGAATAATAATCGGGGGATTGTCCTTGTTAATTCATTTTTTGGGGACTTCTCCGGAGCTGCCAGTGCAACGGATTGGAATGCATCCTATTATTATTTTATAGGCATCGATGAATTTGCTGTCCCTGCTTTGTCTTATACCAACTTGTTTCTGGGCGAAGTGTTGCGATTGGATGTGCTTGAAATGCCTCTTGTTTCAGCGTATCTAAAACATCGCTTCATCGGAAAAGGAAGCAGCTTAAAGCTACAATATGCAGCCAGTTTTGGAACGCAAAAGTTCTCTGAGCTTGATCTTCAGTTTAATACGAATATTGGGAAGAATTTTCATTTGATTGCCACCACAGGATACATTGATGGCGCAGAATTGGAACGTCCTTTTCTTGGAAGACTTGAGCTGCGTTTTACCTATTAGAACTTAAGTATGGAGAGAAAGAATGAGCGCAGAGATTTTTTAAGAAAATCACTTCTTTTTTCAGGAGTAGCGACCTTGACAGGCACCTGGCTATCATCTTGCAATAAAATTGCCTATAACGACCTTCGGGTGATTGATGAACGTTGCACAGGGTGTGGAGATTGTTACGATGTTTGTTATTATAGTGCCATCAATCTTCCTAAAAAATCAAGTTATACAATTCTTAAAACCGAATGTATTGAGTGTGGCGATTGTGTGACTGTGTGTGAGGATGATGCCATTCATGTTTCCTTGTCCAACTACAGCATTAACACGATCACCTGCACCGATTGCGGGATCTGCAAAAACAATTGTGAGGATGATGCCATCACAGTATCCAGTGTTATTCATAGAATCCCGATTGAAAAATGTACCCTGTGCGGGGATTGTGAACCAAAGTGTCCTCAAAATGCAATTCGTATTCCAAAAATAAACATCCGTCTTGAAGAGGAAGCCTGCGTTGGGTGTGGCGAGTGTATCAGCGCTTGTCAAAACCGGGGACATGATGTGATTACCTTTGAGAAAGAAACCTACACAGTCAGGAATAAATGTGCAAATCGATCCTGCAATCATGAATGTGTCAGTGCATGTGACTACGATGCCATTACCAAAGTGAATGGAAGTGCTGCAGTGATTGATCCTGAGAAATGCGTAAAGTGTGGTAAATGCATTCAACCCTGTCCGCATGAAGCCATAAATCCGGCAAAGGTTCACATTGATGAGGATAATTGTGTGGATTGTGGCGCCTGTTATATGGTTTGCGACTGGGATGCCATAGAAAGGGAGCAGCTCACAGAAGGGGAGCCCACCATTGATATGTCCTTGTGTAACAATTGTGGCGATTGTGTGCCCGTTTGTCCGGATGGCGTTATAGAACGAAAAGAACCAGAGAATTATTTGCCTGCTTCAATTGATCAGGATAAATGCACGCAATGTGGTGAATGCCTGATTGTGTGCCCCCATGAATCAATCATTAAAGAAAAACCTGCAAATTATAAGGAGCCTCTTATCAATGCTGAAAAATGCACCAGCTGTGGAAAATGCTTTGATGAATGTGTTAAATGGAACGCCATTGAACGTGAGTTGTACACCGCATCCATTGTTGACCACCTGTGTGTGAATTGCACAAAGTGCAAGCAGGTTTGTAGTTATGATGCCATTGAGACGTATTGAGAGCAGGGAATTGTGAGAGTGGAAGAGAGGGGCTTGGGCGTGAGTTTGTTGTTAAATAAATACCACGCGATGCAATCGCGCCGCAACAAAGAGTGAGTCAGACGTTTCGTGAGCAAAGAACGACGAATAGAAAATCGCAACACTTTGACTTTTCGCCCCTTTATCATCCTGAAACGTCGCCCATTACATTCGTGACCGATGAGACAACCGCGTGCATTTATGAATATTGTTTTTGATAGTAGCTCTCATAGGCTCCTGAAACTACATTGTTTAGCCATTCTTCGTTGTTCAGGTACCATTCAACCGTTTTCTCCAGACCTTCGGCAAATTGAAGGGATGGTTTCCATCCAAGCTCATTCATCAATTTATCTGCATTTATTGCATAACGCTTATCATGACCAGAGCGATCTTTCACGAAGGTAATCAGTGAAGCCGAAGACCCCGGTTTCCGGTTTAGCTTCTGATCCATGATTTCGCATAATTTGTGAATGAGGTCGAGGTTTGTCCACTCGTTTATTCCCCCTATGTTGTAGGTTTCACCGTCTGCTCCCTGATGAAAAATTACATCGATGGCAGCAGCATGATCCTGTACAAATAGCCAATCGCGGATATTATCTCCTTTCCCGTAGATTGGAATGGGTTTATTTGTTTTTATATTGTTGATAGCAAGGGGAATCAGCTTTTCCGGAAACTGGTTTGCACCATAGTTATTAGAACAATTAGAAATAACCACAGGCATGCCGTAGGTATTGTTATATGCACGCACCAGGTGATCTGAACTGGCCTTTGAAGCAGAGTAGGGGCTTTGTGGGTCGTAGGCAGTGGTTTCAAGAAACAAACCTTCCGCACCAAGTGATCCGTAAACCTCATCCGTTGATACATGATAAAAACGTTTGCCGTCGTAATTCCCGTTCCAGGCTTTTTTGGCTGCCATGAGCAGTTTTACGGTTCCAATGATGTTGGTATTGATAAATGCCAATGGATCTGTAATGGATCTGTCCACATGTGATTCTGCTGCCAGATGAATGACACCATCAATTGTATTTTCAGAAAACACTTTTTCAAGATCTTTCTCACTGCAAATATCACCTTTAACGAATTGATAATTGGGTGCATTTTCAATGTCTTTTACATTTTCCAGATTCCCGGCGTAGGTCAAAACGTCATAATTGATAATTTTATAATCAGGATACTTGTTCACAAACAAGCGGACCACGTGTGACCCAATAAAGCCGGCACCACCGGTTATTAAAAGTGTTTTCATCGAATTTTGTTTTTATTTTATCCCTCTTACATTTTTCTCCCAAACCCAGGCTGACAATAAGGTATCCTCAATGGTTTCATTGGCTTTCCATCCCAACACATTGTTTGCCTTATTTGTATCGGCATAAATTTTCTCTATATCTCCGGCCCTTCGGTCCACAACCTGATAGTTCAAATCTACACCAGTTACCTTTATGAACGCTTTAACAAGTTCCAGTACGGATGCGCCGTTGCCTGTTCCAATGTTAAAGTATTCGTAGTTGGATTCGTTTTTAGCTTTTAGCAATCTTTCAATGGCAATAACATGAGCTTTTGCCAGATCCACCACATTGATATAATCGCGGATGCAGGAACCGTCAGGTGTATTGTAATCATCGCCAAACACACTTAGTTTTTCACGCAGGCCTGCTGCTGTTTGCGTGATGAAAGGGACAAGGTTATTGGGTATGCCTACTGGCAATTCCCCGATCAGGCCACTTGGATGCGCCCCAATGGGATTAAAATAACGCAAAGCAATGGCATTAATTCCCTTGTAAGCTGCAGCTGAATCTCTCAGTATATCTTCACAAATCGATTTGGTGTTTCCGTAAGGACTTTCTGCTGCCTTGCGTGGTGTTTCTTCCGTTACAGGCAAAACATCAGGCTGACCATAAACAGTACAGGAAGAACTGAATACGATGTTTTCAACAGCTTCCTCCCGCATCGCTTCAATCAGGTTGATAAGAGACATTACATTGTTTTTATAATAATGCAATGGCATTTGAACCGATTCGCCAACAGCTTTTGAAGCCGCAAAATGTATGATTGCCTTTATGTCTTTGTGTGCTTTAAAAAAGGCAGTTGTTTTCTCCTTGTCCTGCAGGTTAAATTGTGAAAATCCCGGACGAACACCCGTGATCTTTTCAATGCTATCAAGGGTGTCGATGGAGGAATTTGAAAGATCATCCACAATCACAACTTCATAACCTGAATTCTGCAGTTCTACAACGGTATGGGAGCCGATGTATCCCGTTCCGCCGGTAACAAGAATTTTTTGATGCATAAGTTTTAATTTTTAGAGCCCCAAATTTAGTAAAATATATGTGATTATGACAGGAAAACGAAGCAACACTTTTGAAACAAATTTTAAAGTCAAGCAAAATAATGCAGCAAATTTGCATTCGTTTCACTTTGCGTCCTTGTATCTGATTGAAAATGAACTTCCGTTACATTGCCGCTTGAAAGATGTTGATAAATAACTAATAGTGTTAATAAATATTAGTTGCCACCCTTGGAGTGAAATATTATATTTGCCCGATGCATCGCTTAAATCCACACATAAAAGAGCTTTTATTGCTTTATGACTGCGTGATCCTTCCAGGATTGGGTGGGTTTGTCAGTGCTGATGTGCCGGCACGTTTTGATGCAAAAACAAATCGTTTTATTGCCCCTGGCAAAGAAATATCCTTCAATAAAAACCTCAGACACAACGACGGTTTGATCTGTCAGTCAGTGATGAAATCCGAGAACATTGATTTCAAAGCAGCTCAGGATAAGGTGGATGCATGGATTAAGGACATACATCTTCATCTGACAAAGGCAAATTATAACATCAAAGGTGTTGGGGAATTATTTTTGAATGAAGCCGGTAATTTGGCCTTCAGGCCTTATCAGATGGATCTGGTTTCGAGGAATTCTTTTGGTTTGACTTCCTTCTTCTTTCCTGAACTAAAGGAGGAAGAGCAGCGTGTTGAATTGTCACAAACGGCAAAACAACAGGTAAACAATGGCAGTGTTTCAAGATGGCTGGCAGCTGCCAGTATCTTTATCATGCTTCTTTTATTTAGCAGACCAACGGCATATAACGACATACAAAATGCTAGTGTTGGTGTGAGCCTTGATACCATCATTGAGAATGTGCCACAACAAACGGCTGCGCAAAAAATGAAGCCTGATACTGAAGCAACGAAGGTAAGCGTAGTTGAAAATACGCACATAGACACTTCACCGGAAATGATGGCTCCGAACGTTAAACTGGTTTCAAAGCCTATAAAAGAAAAAGAATACCACATTATTATTGCCAGCTTAGCAGATCGCTCAAAAGCGGATTTATATACCTTGAATTATTGCCTTGGAACCTTTGAAGATTACCAGATTTTGGAAAATGGCCAGCGCCATCGTGTCAGCGTCAAAGTGTTTGATAGTAAAGAGGCCGCATTGCCTTACCTTGAAAAAGTGCGAACAAGTCACCCATTCTTTAAGGATGCCTGGATTTTAACATTGAATAAGTAATTACACATCAACCTGTTGCCTGATAAGGCATTATTTGTCAAGTGCCTTTTTATAAATCTGTATCAGCTTTTTTTGTTCATTTTCCCAACACAATTCATTTGCTGCTGCCACGGTATTTGCTTTCCATTGCCTGTATGCGTCGGTACCCGGTTTCATTCTGTTCATACATTCTGCGATAACTGCGGGCTTGTGATCATCAAATGTAAGTCCAATCTGATTATCCAAAATGATGCGGGCCACTTCGGTTAAATGGGAGCCTAAAACAGGAATCCCTGCCTGTATGTAATCAAATAATTTATTTGGTAAACTAAAACGATAATTAACATTGGTGTCTTTGTCAAGACTCAGGCCCACATCGGAGTTCATAGTGTACTGCATCATCTCCGCATAAGGCATTCTTCCTTTAATAATCACCTTGTTTTCAAGGTTGAATTTGACAACCAGCTCTGGCAGACTTGCAAATAAATCTCCTGAGCCGAT
>JBFHER010000025.1:0-22601 GCA_041584055.1 Bacteroidales bacterium | reverse complement strand
GTGGTGATAATTCGGCAGTTCAAACCGAATTGGATGCAACGCAGGGAGGTGCCGGGCTAGGCGCTGATGGTTCTTACAGTGCTACAGCAACAGCCAATTACATTTCCGGTGCAGGAAGCCTGAAAGCTGCCGATGATTTATTGGATACGCAGGCAAAAGCCAATGCAGATGCTATTGTCGTAGAAGCAACGGCTCGTTCAAATGCTGACGTATCAATGCAATCAGAACTGGATGCTGTTGAAGCAGGTGCTGGCCTGAATGCCGACGGAACATTCACCGCAAGTAGTGGTGTTAATTACATCGGAGGTGCAACTACCATTAAAAATGCAACTGAACTTCTGGACGCTCAGGTTAAAACAAATACGGATGCTATTGCAGCCGGGACAGGCGCAGTTCAAACCGAGTTGGATGCAACGCAGGGAGGTGCGGGGCTAGGAGCTGATGGTTCTTACAGTGCTACAGCAACAGCCAATTACATTTCCGGTGCAGGAAGCCTGAAAGCTGCCGATGATTTATTGGATACGCAGGCAAAAGCGAATGCAGATGCAGTTGCAGCAGAGAGCACAGCACGTGCAACTGCCGATGGTAACCTACAAACAGAACTGGATGCATCACAAGCGGGTGCAGGTCTTGCGAGCAATGGCGCTTATTCAGCAAATGGAAGTGCTAATTACATATCCACAGCAACATCATTGAAAGCTGCCGATGATTTACTGGATGCACAGGTGAAAGCCAATGCTGATGCAATTGTAACGGCTGGAAGCAAGTCTCTGGGAGAATTAACAAATGTTGGCGGTGGTGCTGATACTGAAACCACAGGTAATATCCTGGTGGCGGATGGAGATAGCTGGGAAGGCGTCGCCATGTCGGGTGATGCAACCATCAATGCTAGTGGTGCTGTTTTAATTGCCAACGATGCAGTGATTGAAGCTAAAATTGCTGACAATGCTGTTACCAGTGGAAAGATTGCTGATGGTGCAGTAACAAGTAATAAGACAGTCACAAGCTTTCCGGGTGTTTACTCAGTTAACAGCTCATTGTCAACTGTGAATCAAGGTGTAATACTTTCAAATCCAACACTTGGAAATACAATTACATTAACCTTGCCTTCAGCGACCACTGCACCTGGTGTAAGTTACACAATAAAAAACATTGGTCTTGGAACGGTTACGATCGATGGAGATCTTGGAGAAATGATTGATGGTCAACTTACGACCAATGTGGATGTGCAGTACGGATATGTGACGATTATTTGTGATGGTACAAATTGGTATAAAACAGCTGAATACCTGCCGGATTACTTTGCAGGTGTAACCCCTGGTGTTGTTCAGGGAAATAAAGCTGTTGTTGTAGATGGAAATCGTGATATCAGAAATTTCAGACGCCTGGCGGTAGAAAACAATGTTGGACATGAAAATGATGCTTTTTACTGGGGTGATCCGGATACGGATGGTTCATGGAAAGCAACAAGAACAGCCAGCGGCTTAAAGTTTGAGAAACGCGTTAGCGGCTCATGGCAACCAATGATGGAAATCGAATAACGAATAGAAAAGTAATTTTCTTTCTAATTCAAACACTCTATGCGGATTAAAACATTAAACGACATACTCAAAGGAAATATGAGAAATCTATTGTTTGCAACCTTCTTCTTTCTTTCCTTTATTTCACTGAAGGCGCAATCCATGCTTCAGCCTGCCGGGCATGCCCTTAATTTTGGACCGGCAAGTGACTATGTTGAAATTGATGGACTGAGTTCTTTTGACTTCAGTACACGGGAGTGGTCTGTCTCAATGTGGATTAAACCAGAATACGCTGCTGATGGTGTTCAGGGTATTCTTACAAAGAGACTTGACAATGTTAATAATGTTTCAATACCGAACTTTGATCATGATTTCTCAATACTTTATGATCGGAGCACTCGACAGGTAATCTTTGATTTTAGCTCCGGTGGAGCTAGCAATAAAAGTGTCTCCGATGCATTTGGGGATGACATCTGGACACACCTTGTTGTAATGCACAGAAATGATTCTGTGTTTATTTGCGTTAATGGTATCATAGAGGATAAATTTTATATCCCAAATTCTATAAAATTTAATGCAACAGCGCCGGTATTTGTTGGTTCCGCACCTATTCTAAGTGGATCCATCAGAGGAAACCAGTCATTTACAGGTTCCATCGATGAACTTCAATTCTGGGGAGGAACACTTACCGAAGCTCAGATTCAGCAACTAATGTATCGCAGCATTGATGATGCATACATTGATGCCAGTGTGAGTGGTTTGGATTCAGATTCACTCATCGCATATTACAGATTTGACCAGGGAAGTCCTTCAGGAGCAAATAGTGCTGTTGATACACTTGCTTCTGAAGAAGATATAATAAACGGTACCAATACCTTTAACGGCGTTTTAAATGCTTTTACCATGTCTGGTAATACTTCAAACTGGATCAGCTCCAGTGCGCCCATCGGTGTTATCACAAAAGCAGATCAAACATTCCCAAGTTACCACAGTGTAATCCTTGAAGGTACTGAAACAGGGATCTGGTTGGGAAGCGATGCGATTGTTGAACGTGGTGTGGTTTACAGCCTGACATCTAATTTTGATCCCTTTTTTACAAGTAGTTCATTGATGACTTATGTGTCCTCAACTGATCCCTTGGGGGCAAGCGATTTCACAGTGAACGTAAACGACCTTTTGGCCGGTCAACGGTATAATTATAAAGCTTATATTAGAACAGCCAGCGGACACTATGCCTTTGGTCAGGAACGATCTTTCACAACCGGTATTGAGCCATCCGGAAATGCACTATATTTTGATGGTGTAAACGATAGCCTTGGGGTGTATCTTATTGACAAACAAAATACAAGCGAATGGTCCGTTGATTTTTGGGTGAAACCAGCTTCTGACATCAGCGGGTCTAACAATGTTATTTTTCAGAGTTATTTTAACACAGCCACAGTCTTAAAGTTGAATTATGATGTGACAAGCGATGAGTTTGATCTGACTTATTATCAAGGTTCTGCAAAGACAAGTTCATTTACGGCTGGATTAACAAAAGGTGAATGGAATCATGTGCTCTTGTCTGTTTCATCTTCAACAATCACCTATTCTCTCAATGGTGTTAGCCAGGGAGTGGTGATAGCATCCTTTAATCCAACACGCATAGCGCGAGAGCGACTGGTCATTGGAACCGGTTATAATACATCTACCAAGTCGGTTGAAAATGGATTTAAAGGGGAATTGGATGAATTTCGTCTTTGGAATAAAGATGTGAGTGGAGATATAAATAAAATTCGTTTTGTTGAGACATCTAAGGCCGTCCTTGATACTTTAAGCGGTGTCGCTGTTGATCATTCAGATTTGTACCTCTATTTTAACTTTAACAGGGGAGAGGCTTATCAAAATAATTTCGGAAATGGAACGCTGCCTGAAGTGAAATATTTGACAGACGGTTCTGCAAATGGATATGACGGTAAAATAGCGTATTTTTCACTTGGTAATCCAGGCCATGGTTCCTATGTAAATGATACAATTTCAAATTTCACAAAATCAGGCTTATTTAAACTAACGACGCTAGAAACAATTCTTGATATCGGATTAACATCTGCGACGCTTACGGGGCATGTTGATGGTCCCTGGTTCGAAAATGGGATGATTAGTCGTGGTGTGGTTGTTTCAGAAATCGATGGTTTTGACCCAAGGAAAAGTGCTCCTGCCGACACAACCATGTTCTACTCAACAACGCCGTTTAACGAAGATACTTTTGCCATTCAGGTGAATAACCTGAAAATAAATACCCGCTACTTTTACATGGTATTTGCGCGTTCTTCTGAAGGTGTATTTACGTATGCCAATCAGGAAGAGCTGCTCACAAGTATAGATCCTCCCGGGTATGCCTTGTCTTTTGACGGTGTGGATGATGAAATCGTTACCGGAGTTACAAGGGGTGATTTAGGCGATGATTATACACTTTTTGCCTGGTATCGCTTTGATGGCAATGTGACGGATACATATAGTCCTATTATTGGTTCCATAAACGGGACAACATCGGATTTCTATTTCGGTAAAAATAGCGGAAACGATCAATTTAGGATAAGAGACGGTGGATCCAACTGGTATACATCGCCATTTACAAATGCATGGGATGGGAACTGGCATAGTGTTGCACTTGTGAAAGAGGCCGGATATGTGACGCTTTACCTCGACGGTCAGGCCATCGACTGGCGCTGGAACATTGCAACAGGAACAGCAACGAACACCATCATGGTTGGTCGCGATCGTTGGACCAACAGAACCTTTAACGGCGCCATCGACGAAGTCCGCATTTGGGATGAAGCATTGACCCAGAACGAAATTTTGAAGACCATCAATCAAACCATTGACGAAGACTATGTGACGAATAATTTTACGTCTGTGCTTTACTCCAACCTGTTGGTATATTATCGTTTTGACGCAGGAATACCTGAAGGCGACAATACCACCATTTCTCAGGTTCAGGATTTTGGACCCAATGGGAACCCGGGTGTGATGAGTAATTTCACATTGACCGGAAACACATCAAACTTCATCTGGTCAAATGCAGCTTTGGGTCTGAAAACGCTCAATGCCGACCCTTTGATAGAAAATACGGCAATCGTAAAGGCTGTTATTACAGGTATCTGGACCGTTAGCACACCGGGCTCTGGTGGATTTTGTTATTCTACAACACCAGGTTTTGCATATCGACCTGCCAGCACAACGAAAATATCGGCCACATTATCAAATGATACCCTTTCTGTTCAGTTGAACGGCCTAAACTTTGGTGAAACATATTATTACAGAGCCTTTGCCATCAATGGAAATGACACCATTTGGGGAGAGGAAAAAAGCCTGGCTACAGTCATGGACACCCCAGGAAATGCGTTGGACAATACGCTTACAGGTACAGACGATTTCATGATGATCAATGAAGGCATCAATGTGAATAACCGTTCCTTTACCATGGAGCTTTGGGCAAAAAAACTAACGTCAACATCTGATGGATATTTCTTCGGGCAAGGGATCAACGCTAGCAGCAGTGGATTACATCTGGGGTATGCAGATAATAACACATTAGGGTTCCGCTTTTATGGAAACGATGCAAATGTGGATGTTCAGAGGGATGATCTGTGGCACCATTACGCCTTTGTTTATGAATCATCAACAAAGACCCGACGCATTTACATGGATGGAAAAATTGTTTTATCTTATACAAACGCAAATGCAGATCATTATCTGGGGACAGGACTTTTCCTCATTGGCGCAGGTAGACAATATGACAATGAGTTTGAAGGAACCATGGACGAGGTGCGTATCTGGGATGTGGCCATGTCTTCTGCAGATGTCAATATGCTCATGTCGAGAAGTATCAATCCAGCATGGACAGATGCAAACCTGAGTTCAGGAACATGGAGCAATTTGTTGGCATATTATACCTTTGATCAGGGTGTGGCCGGCGGAGATAATACCCAGGAAGGCTATATTCTTGACCAATCAGGAAATGGTAGAAACGGATATATGAGCTACCATGATTTTATTGGCACAACGTCAAACCTGATCGATTCAAAAGCACCGGTAGGCCTGGAGATGGTCTCATTAACTGCAGATGACAATTCAGCTGATATGACGGCTCAAACCACAGGTATCTGGTACACAGGTGCAAGCCCGGATAAGGTGGGATTCTTTTATTCTGATAAAAGTGGTTTTAATGCATCTTCGGGGACAGAACTTGCTTCTTCATTAAGCGGAACTGAATTTTCGGCATCCGCATCTGGCCTTGGTAGAGGTGAAACATATTATGTGAAAGGTTTTGCCATTTTTGGGGCAGATACCATCTGGACAAAAGAGGAGATGACGGTAACTCAATTTAATCCTCCTGGCAATAACCTTAAGTTTGAAGGGGATAACGATTATGTGGTGACGCCATTTGATCCTTCATTGAATCTGGATACTAATTTTACGGTTGAAGCATGGGTGAAAGGCGACAATGTGAATTGGACAGGTAGTGATGGTATTGTTGTAAAGCAAAATAGCTACATGTTAAGGACCAGAGGCGGGACCAAAAACATGTACTTCTATATTTATGCCGGAGGAGGTTGGAGATCAACCGAATTTGTGGCACCTTATGGATTTGATATCAGGGTTTGGCACCATTATGCCGGCGTTTATGAAAATGACACGATCCGGATTTATATGGATGGTGACCTCTTTAATGAATCTACTGCCACCCAAACCATCGATTCAAATTACGAGTCCTCACTGTCGATAGGTAGCTGGGGGACAGGAAGTTATTTTGATGGACATATTGATGAAGTGCGGATATGGGATAGAACACTTTCATTGTCAGATATTCAGTTGATTAAAAACAGAACGCTCACTGAAAGTTGGGTGGATGCAAATATGAACAGTGCAACCTGGACAAATCTGAAAGCTTACTATAGATTTGATCAGGGAAAGGCAGGGGGTGATAACACTGCTGAGACCACCCTTTTTGACTTTTCCGACAACCAGAACCATGGTAGTTTGATGAATATGACCCTAACAGGAAATAATTCAAACTTTGTTAGTTCACAAGCATATTTAGGTGTTCAAACCTACGAGATCATTCATATTGGTTTTACGGAAGCAACCATGCGTGGAGGTCTCACCGGATATTGGTTGGATCCCGTTGATACCGTCGGCATTGTTTACAGTGCAACTCAGGGATTTGATCCATCCACAGCCAATGGCGTGGATGTGTTTGACGAAATTGCAAGTGCAATTGAACGAAGCGGTGACATATTTACAATTGATGTAGCTGGTTTGTTAAGTGGTAAAAAATATTTCTTCCGCGCTTTTGCAAAAAAAGATGGCAAATATGTATACGGTGAAGAACGCATGTTTGCAACATCCATCAATCCTCCCGGTAATGCGCTGGCGTTTGATGGAACAGATGATTATATCCGGGTTTATAATGATTCCACACTCTCTCCGGAGACGGAAATTACAGTGGAATTCTGGACAAAAAGTGCAACGCCAACATGGAGTGGCTACTACTCTCATATCTATAAAAGAAATCAATACTGGATTATTCCTTATAACGGAAGCAGACGAATTGATTTTAGGGTCTACAATCAAGATGGGAGCTATCGAAATCTACGCTACGACATTCCAACGGGAATCGATATACAGGATTGGCACCATTACAGTTTTACCTATGATGGCCAGATCATGCGTACCTACATTGATGGAAAGCAGGTTGCCTCAAGGGTATATACAGACATAGAAGCCATTAATATTGACAACCGCTACAACCTTCGTATTGGTCGTTCCTACAATGGCTCAAATTATTATTATCAAGGTCGAATTGATGAAGTCCGTATATGGCATAAGGCTTTGACAGCTGATCAAATCGAATATTTGAAGAATCGAACAATCAACGAGGAACTTGTCAACGACATGGTGGGCATAACCTGGGATGAACTGGGTCTTTACTACCGTTTTGATCAGGGTATTGCTGGTGCAGAAAATCCTGGTGAATACTACGTGTTCGATTTTAGTGGAAAGGGTAACAGAGGAATTTTATATAACTTCCAGCTGGTAGGTGAAAGCTCCAACTGGGTGCGCTCTAATGCAGCCCTTGGTGTGACAACACTGACTGATTTTGATTTTGCTGGAAATGGTGGTGATGCAACCTTCCGTGGTGTTACAACTGATTTGTGGGAAGGAACGTTTACTGAACGTGGTATTGCCTATAGTACAATATTGAATTTTGCACCTGCAGAAGGTGACCCTTATGCTACGGTGCCAAGTTCAACACCATTATCATCAGATACATTTGCTTCCGACGTTCCGGGCCTGTCATCCAATGAGATGATTTTTTACCGGGGATATGCAACAACTGGTGACGGACTTTACGCCTATGGTGAAAGCCAGGTGTTTGTGCCGGGAATAAACCCTCCGGGCAATGCCCTGAAATTTGATGGTACAGACGACAGACTGAACATAAGCCACTCCGGCTCCATCGCACCTACCGAAAAACTTACTGTGGAATACTGGGCTAAAAGTGATGGCAACAAAGTGTGGGTGGACAATGGTTTCCTTGTTAAGAATTATGCTTATAGAATCTATACCTACCAAAATTCTGACAGAATTCAATTTTTGGTTTGGACTTCAGATGGAAGCTACAGATATTTTACTTATGATCCCCCATCAACGTTCGATGTTGGTGAATGGCACCATTACGCAATGACCTATGATGGTTATACCTTAAGTGCTTATGTGGATGGTTTGCTCAAGATGCAAACGGATTTCGGCTCTTTCTTACCCATCAGAGATACGCATACAGAACCATTGTACCTTGGTTATTATAGCAACGGTAATTACTTTGACGGTGAGATTGATGAATTCCGCATCTGGACCGAGGCCTTAACACAGGCGGAAATTCAGGATATGATGAACCGAACCATTGACAATGCTTATGTGAATGCATCCTCCCGTTTATCATGGGATGATCTGGGCTTGTATTATCGGTTTGATCAGGGAATAGCCGGTGGTGACAACACCAGTATTCCAATTGTTTACGACTACACCGGAAATAAAAACTTTGCTGCTTTTGAAAATATGACCATGAATGGTGCTAATTCAAACTTTGTGCAGTCGCAGGCCGGTATTGGGGTAGCTACTTTCTTAGCCACTGGCGTGAGTTTTGATCAGGCAACCCTCAACGGTACATTAACCGGCATCTTCTACGATAATATCGTAAGCAAAGGATTTGTTATAAGCGATCAGGAATTTGACCCCTACAATCCTGGTGCTGCCGTGGTATTTGATCGACCTGTTGCCGGGAATTTGCCCGGTGAATTCTCTTTTCTTGAAGAAAATCTGGGGTATTTAACACAATATTACTATCACGCTTATTACGAATTGGACAATGGAGAATTTGTTTATGGCAATCAACAAACATTCACAACAACATTAAATCCTCCGGGACATGCCCTGCATTTTGATCGGACAGACGATCGCATCGATATGCTGGACCTTGACATTGTTGGAAAAGATACAATTACGGTTGACTTCTGGATGAACTGGGAAGGTCAAAATGGTGTGATGCCAATGGGTTTCACAAATTATTCTCTTTACTTGAGTGGTGGTTTCTTCGGATTCTATACGAGCAGTAATGACCATTATGCGATGAACAACGCCAACGATCTTATCGGAAAATGGGTGCATGTAACAGCGGTGTTTGTGAGAAATAACTCAATGGCTAATAAGCTTTACATTAACGGTATTCGCCAGGAACTTGAACAAAAAATTACCGAACCAACGGCACGTGATTTCGGCGTGAATTTTAGGATCGGTACCATGTTTAATACAGGTGGATACGATTTTGAAGGCACCATCGACGAATTCAGGTTCTGGAATAAGGAGTTGAACCAAACCCAGATTGAACAGGTGATGGATCGAACCCTGGATGCAGAAGTGGTGAACAATATCAGTGGTTTGTCGTGGGATAACTTGTTGGCCTATTATCGGTTTGATCAGGGAACACCCAACGGTGATAACACGGGAATTTCAATCGTGAATGATTTAAGCTTATATCATATTGATGGTGAGAATCAAAACTTTACATTGACTGGGGATCGCGGAAACTTTATTGTGTCTGGCGCCCATATCGGTGTTAAAACTGTGCCAACAGTATCGGATCAGCTTGTTGATGAGGTGAAGCTTTATGGGGAGATTACCGGGATATGGAATACAAATTTTGTAGATAGTGGTTTTGTTTACGCAACAACAGAGAATTTCGAAACAAATCCATCCTCTGCTACCTATGTGAGTGCGGATCTTGATGAAGGAAGTGGGCAGTTTGCAAATGTGGTTACAGGTTTAACACAAAGTACAGTTCATTATTTCAGAGCTTATGTGGCTTCAGAATGGGATACCCCATCCGGAACTGTGAGAGATACTGTTTATGGATTGGAAAAAGAATTCTATACGTCGGGCGTATATCCATTGGATAAATACACCGACATGTCAAATAACGGGATTACCTTATTCTATCGCTCAGTTGGTACAGCCATAACACCAGGCGCCTTAACAAGTGGTGTGAAATATTCAACTTCAGAAGGATTTGATCCTACTTCAACAGGCACATCCGTTTCGGGTGCCTTGTTCTCAGGTGACACCATGAATGTTGCAATAAGTGGTCTGACTGAAGGTGAAACGTATTATTACAGACCTTATGTAACCGATGGATCAACAACCATTTATGGTGATGAGAAATTCTTTGTTACTGCCATGGATGCGCAGGGAAATGCGATTACATTTTACCCAAGCGGCGATCACATTGCTGTTGATGCTGGTGACCAACTTGTAAATAACTTAAATTTTACGGTTTCATTCTGGTTGAATTTTACAAATACAAGTGCCAGATATGTATTTGAAATTCCGCGTTATAACAGTACTGCCTATGGTTTAACCTTACTGACCAACCGCAATGATCAGGGAGGGAATGAAGTTGGTAAAATTGCAGCATTGTACATTACTTCATCCAACAGTGGTGAATACCTTGGTAGTACACGTTCAGATCTGAATGATGGTCAGTGGCACGAAGTGGTGATCACCCTGGGTGATGGTGGTGGTAAAATGTATGTTGATGGTGTACTTGAAGCTTTCAGTGAATATAAATTCGATGTGAATGGCTTTGGTACTGAACCAACCTATATTGGTAGTTATGCCGCAACGGGAAATTACTATGGTGCTCTCGATGAATTCAGAATTTGGGATAAAGAATTGAATGTCCTGCAAATGGATCTGTTGCGAAACAGAACACTGGATGAGGATTATGTCAATGACCATGTTTCCGGCCTGGATTGGGATAACCTGAAACTTTATTACCGTTTTGATCAGGGAATTGCAGGTGGAGACAATACCGGAGAAGACAAAATATTTGATTATTCGAAGTATGCATGGCATGGTGATGTGGTGAATTTTGATCTGACAGGAACAAATTCTAACTGGACTGCATCAGAAGCATATCTGGGCGTTAAAACCATCGATCCGGGTGCTATTTATACCATCGGCGAAGCAACACTTGAAGGAAATATAACCGGATTGATTTATTCAGAACCTGTGGATACAGGATTTGAATACTCATTGACTGAAGGATTTACACCTGGTACAGGAACAAGTGTTTTGGCAAATGTTCATGAAAATGATACCACATTTAAACGGACCATAACAGGTTTAGATCCTACACAGGTACATTATTTTAGAGCCTTTGCAAACCTTGCAAATGGAAGAACCAACTATGGAGAAGAAAAATTCTTTATTCCCGGTGGCGTTGGAACGCTGGATACAGTAAGCAATCTGGATGGTGCTTCATCAGAGGTTTATGGTTTGGTAACAGGTGACTTTACAGGCCTGGGCATTGATACAGGTATCTGGTTCGCACCCGAAGCAAAATTTAATGCATTTGCATATCCTGCCAATAAAGTCTCTTTTGGATCAGGAGCTCAGGACACATTCATGGTTGACCTGACCGGGCTTGATGCCGGAACGACCTATTATTTTAAAGCGTATGTGGATATAGGCGGAACGTTTATTTTTGGAGAAGAACGTTCCTTTAAAACCTTGTTTAACCCGCCTGGAAATAAACTCGACTTTTCAAGAGATGGGGCGGATGACTGGATCAGTTTAAACAGTCTTGGAAATACGCTTGGGACCACAAGTGCAAGTGGGTTCTCATTTGAAGCATGGATCAAGGCCGAGACGCAAACTGATCGGAGAACAATCTTTAACCTGGCAGATTCAATTGGAGAATTGGACCGTATATGGTTCATGACAACTTCGCTGAACGGGGAGCGGATATTACAGGCACGTATCAATAATACATACTTTAATTCTAACGTTGGAATAGAGGATAGTGTGTGGCATCATGTTGTGATGACAGTAAATCCTGCGGCAACGAAAACAATTGTGTATGTGGATGGTGTTGTGGCCATGAACATTGATGATGTACCAGGTACATTGGCACAAACAGATATTTTATCCCTTGGGGCAAACTATAATACCAACAGAGGTTACAATTATACATTTGAAGGTCAAATGGATGAAGTGCGCTTCTGGAATAAACCTCTTACTGAGTATCAGATTTCACAACTCATTTACAGAACAATTGATCAACAATATGTAGATACACAATTGGCAGGATTAAGCTGGACAAACCTGATTGGCTATTTCAGAATGGATCAGGGACTGGGTGGCAATGCCAATGACAGTGAATTCTTACTTCAGGATTTGTCAGCATATAAGCAAACAGGTGTTCTCAACTACTTTAATTTAGATGGTAGCACATCAAACTGGTTGATTTCTGACGCACCTATTGGCGTGGTTACACTTGATCAGGCAAATGCCTATGGTGCCAATGGTGGCGACTTCTACGGACTAATATCCGATCGCTGGTATTCTGCTCCTCTTGATTCAGGGATTGTGTATAGTGATGTGAGCGGTTTTAACCCTGATACAGTAGTGGTTAACCGATTGAGCAGCGACATCACTACATCTACCGATACCTTTAAAGTTGAAATCAGAGATGTTTTAACGGATGGACAGTTTTATTATTACCGTGCCTACGTGCAGGAAAATGATTCAACATGGATTTATGGTCGTGAGATGGCGTTTTATGCAGGTGGTATCATTACCTTGGATACCACAAGCAACATAACAAGTAACGAGGCACGCACCATGGGAGAAATTCTTGCAAACTTCCCATCGGCAATCGATACAGGTGTGGTTTATTATACTGTGAAGGGATCAGATCCGGATACCCTTCCTGCGCTGAATTTTGTAACAACCCTACAGACAAATGTAGATACCTTTGTTGTGGATTTATCAGGATTAGAACCATCAACGCAATACTTCTATCGCGCTTATGTAGACCTGGGTGCAGCAAATGGAGGGCGTATATATGGTGCAGAATATTCATTTATAACTTTCTCAACGCCTCCGGGTAGAGCTATAAATCTGAATAATACAGACGATTATCTTGATATTAATCATGATGAAAGTATTTCACCTACTGATGAACTGACTTACGAGTTGTGGATTAAGAGTAATTTTCCAGAATGGCAAACATCTTATGGGTCGCCTGTTTTTGTGAGCAAAGGAAATTCGTTTATGATGTATGCTGCTAATAACGGCACACGAATTACAACTTACTTATGGCTTGAGAATGGAGCCAGAGCAATAAATTGGACTCCGCCAGCAGGATTTCGAGTGAACGAATGGCATCATTACTGTACTACTTTTGATGGACAGCAACTAATACTTTATGTTGACGGAGACCAGGTTGGAACGGCAAATGCTGCTTCACCAACCACAGTTACTGTCGACAATTTCAATCTCCATCTTGGGCATGATTCACGTTATACAAATGTTAATCAGAATAATGCAAGGATTCAGATAGACGAATTTAGATTGTGGAAAACAGTCCTGTCTCAAAATAATATCCGTCAAATGATGACGCGTACGCTAATTGAAGAATATGTAGAAAATGAAGTGGATGGCGTCGACTGGTCTGACTTGAAAGCATATTATATGTTTGATGATGGTTTTGCTTCTTCCGATAACAGCGCATTGTTAATTGCCGAAGATGCAAGTTTAAATTCTAATAATGCATATTATCAAAATGTTGAGCTTACCGGAGGGGAATCAAATTATGTAGCTTCGGAAGCTGCAGCGGGAGTTATCACGGATAGCTTGATTTACAATCCGGATTCAGCAACAACTGTCTTTCTTGGATACCTGACTGGAAAATGGTATACACTACCGGCACAGGTTGGATTCCAGTACAGTACAAGTTATGATTTTACAGTTGCTCCGGTTACTGTCTATGGTGCATTAAAAGCAGACAGTACATTTGAAGCAACCGTTACTGGATTAACACCGGGTGAAACCTATTATTACAGAGCATTAACAGAAACGGGAAGTGCTGTTGGGTATGGGTACCGAAGAACTTACGTTCCTTTGAACTTCAATCCGAATGGAAACGCGCTTAATTTCGACGGATCGAATGACTATGTTTTAAGCAGTGCAGCAAACTGGACCCTCGATCTGAGCTCAAAATCATTTACGGTGGAAACCTGGGCCAAGAAACAAAGTGCGGATGAATATGGCTACTTTATGGGCTTAGGAACCGGGACAACAAGTCAGGGATTGCATGTTGGTTACGGTAGTAGCAACTCCATACGATTTAATTTCTGGGGTAATGATGTTTATACAACCATTATTTCCGATTCTCTATGGCATCATTTCGCTTTTTCCTACGATGCGTCAACATATACCAGAAATATTTATATGGATGGTCGTTTGATTCGTAGTTACACGAATACAGGCAGGGATCACTTCTTAGGAGTGGGAGATCTTTATGTTGGTCGAAATATTAACGGGACCAATTTTGGCGGATCTCTCGATGAATTTCGAATTTGGGAAAAGGCATTGAATGAAGCACAGATTAATGCCATGATGAATCGCACAATTGATAGTGCGTATGTGGATAGCAATGTTACGGATCTAATCTGGGATGATCTTAAGGTTTATTATCGTTTTGATCAGGGTGATGCAGATTTGAATAATTTAGGTGAATTTCATTTATTTGATTATGCAAATCCTCGTCATGAAGGCTATCTCTACAATTTTACCCTGGATGGAAAGACTTCAAACTGGGTTAGAAATTCTGCACCTTTAGGGGTTGAAATTATTAAGATAGCCGAAATTAATACCACAACTGCATCCATACAGGCACAGGTTACAGGGCGCTGGTACAACGATATTGTGAAGCGTGGTGTGTTTGTGACAACCATTGATTCACTTGACTTTGAAACCGTTTCGGATCCCTTGGATACAACACGTTTCTGGACGGATGATGATATCAGTGAAGCAATTTATACGGTTGATCTTTATGCCCTTGAAATGGGGAAACAGTACAAGGTTGTGGCAATTGCCATTTCAGACAACGGGGACACTGCTTACAGTCAGTCGCAGATAATTACAACAGTAATGAATCCTCCGGGGCATGCCATTTCACTGGATGGAAACAACGATCAAATTGTGGTGGCTGGAGATAGTATTCGCCTGGATAATAAATCATTCACCATTGAAACATGGGCCAGAAAACGCTTGCCAAATGATGCAGGATATTTTGGGTGGCAGGGAACTACATCCACCGATAATGGATTAAATTTTGGTTATGCCGACTGGAACACCATTCGATTCAATACCTACGGACGGAATATTCAGGTTGACATCACGCCTGACTCTTTGTGGCATCATTTTGCCTTTGTGTATGATATGGATAATGATAACCGGAAGATTTACATGGATGGTGAAATTCTTCTTGACTATACCAATGCAACATGGCCGGCTTTCCAGGGAACAGGTGATTTTATTGTAGGACGTTACTACAACAGCAGTACCTTTGATGGTGAATTGGATGAATACCGGATATGGACGCTCGCATTGTCACAAACCGAGATTCGTGAAATGATGCACAGAACCATTGATGAGGATTATCTTTCAACAGAAATTCCTTCGTTGGAATGGGATAGTTTGAAGTTGTACTATCGATTTGATCAGGGTGTGGCTAACGGTGCGAATCCAGGAGTGAATGAAGTAATTGACTTCTCTGGAAATGAATCGAACGGAATTCTTACAAACTTTACCTTAACAGGCGATGTTTCAAACTGGGTTAAATCGCTGGCTCCTGTTGGTGTATACATCACATCTGATGCAGATCCGGTTTTAGCAGGTGAAGCAACCATGAAAGCTCAGGTGACTGGAATTTGGTACTCAGAAATAGCCGATAGTGGATTTGTATATTCAAGTGAGCAGTATTTTGATGCAAGGGATGCCGCTTCTGTTTTTGAATCTGCCAATTTAGCCGCAGATGCAGATACCTTCAGAACAAGAATCCTTGGGCTCGAGCACAGTACGACTTATTATTATAAGCCATATGTAATCACAATAGAAAATGATACAACTTATGGTGATGAAAGAGAATTTACAACATTCGGTATTTCAACACTTGATTCGGCTCAAAATATTACTGGAACGTCAATGACGCTCTTTGGTAGGGCAGTGAACGCAATGCCGGTGGCGATTGATACCGGGATTGTTTACAGCACGACCCGTGATTTTGATCCAACAGCTTTTAGTCCTGATATCGTTCGCCAAAGTGGATCACTGTTAAATTCAACAACAACGGCATTTGGATCGAATATATCTGGATTGACGCCATCAACACTATATTATTACAGAGCATATATAACAGATGGCACCGACACTCTTTTTGGAGAGCAACGTTTGGTGAGAACCCTGAGTAACCCTTCTGGTAATGCATTGCATTTTGACGGGACAAACGATTTTGTGGAATTGCCATCGAATTTAATGAGTGCTTCCGGTTTGAGTAGCAGCAGTGAAATTACAATCGAATTCTGGTATAAAGGAAATGATCTGCAACAAGCCGTCCGTATTCAGGAAGGTGCAGAGAATTACATAATCATTGGTTTTAATGATCCGCCTTTGGCTGTATTTTCAAATAGCTCAGGTGTGAGTGGTGCAATCAACATTTCAAATAATGTGACAATTGAAGACAATGAGTGGCATCACATCGGAATTACATGGAAGCAAGGCCAGGCATCAGGTTTCCGCGCTTATGTGGATGGTGAAATGGTGGATGATAATTCAAGTACCAACATGCCATTGCCAAACTTCACTTCAAGTGCTTCCATATCAGTTGGTAGCTACGATGGAAATGGAAGTTATCCCTTCATGGACGGAAGCATCGATGAATTGCGAATCTGGCGAAAAGCCTTATCCGCATCACAAATGGAAAATGTAACATACAGAACCATTGACCAGTCTTACGTGGATACTGAGGTCGCCGGATTGGCCTGGACTGATCTGGTTGCCTATTACAGAATGGATCAGGGAGAACCTGGTGGAGACAATACAAGTATTGATTATCTGGATGACTTTACCGATAACTCTTTTGACGGTTTATTGCAAAGCTTTACAAAAACGGGATTATCCGGTAATTTTGTTGATTCTGAAGCATTCCCCGGTCTTCATACAATAGACGACTATAACACACCATCTTCAACAGACGCTGAGGTGTGGGGTGTTGAAACAGGTATTTGGTACAGTACAGTTACTGCACGAGGCGCATACTACAGCGAAACAGAGAATTTTGACACGGCAGATGTAACTACAACGAAAGTGTATTACACACCTCCGATGAATGTTGATACTTTTACAACAACACTTACCGGACTAACAATAGGAGCGACCTATTATTTCAGGGCATTCCTTGAAACAGACAACGGAGAAGTGGCACTTGGTCAGGAAAGAAGTCTTGTGGGTGGTGGTGTTCAAACATTGATTGAAGCAGAAAAAATTGGTGGATCATCAATCATCGTCTATGGTGATGTGCTGGGTGACTTTACGGCAGCACTTGACTCGGGTGCCGTATTCAGTACCGTGGATGGTTTTGATCCTTCAGATTACCCCGGAAACTTCATTAGTTCCAACACATCAAATGTGGATACCTTTGCGGTTCAGTTAACAGGTTTAACGGTTAATACAACATATTTCTATCGTGCGTACATTATTAACAGTATAAATGATACCATTTATGGCTCACAGAGATCAATAACAACTGCTGATAATCCTGCTGGTAATGCACTGCATTATGACGGATTAACGGATTACATTGGCGTTATCGAACGGGTTGCAACTGAGATTTCTACTGCGGGAGAAATGACCGTAGAGTTATGGATGAAGCCCGATGACGTGGGACGCTTACAAACCTTGCTAGGGTTTACGTCCTCAAATGGAGCTGTGAACAGAATCATTTTATCAGTTGGATCAAACGATCAGCTGAGTGCTATTGTCGGTGGCTCCAATTACCCTGCAATTGGTGGAGGAATCAATGTAGTTGATGATATGTGGCATCACGTGGCAGTGGTTTCCAAAAAATCGTCTGATTCAACATGGTTATACATTGATGGTGAACTGGCAGGTATTGCTGATGAATGGGTTGGAATTGAAGGGACTGATATCCTTGGTATTGGTGTTGAATTTAATTTCGTATCAGAACGTATTCCTGTAAGTTTCTACGCTGGAATGCTGGATGAGGTGAGAATTTGGGATCATGCGCTGAATGAAGATGAATTGGATCTCTTCCTTTACCGAACATTGTCGGAAGAATTTATTGATACCATTCCTGGATTAAGCGGAGATAACCTTGTTGCATATTATAGATTTGATCAGGGAATTCCGGGAGGAGACAATACAGGTCTCAATCAATTGTATGACTTCAGTGGAAATGCATACCATGGACAACTCCAAACATTTAACCTGAATGGAGCAACATCCAACTGGGTGAAATCGGAGGCACTTACCGGGGTGCAAACACTTGATGAAGCTGATCCGTTAACGAATTCTCTGTTTGGTATTAAAACAGGTATGTGGTTCAATGGTTACGACAGTGCAGGAATTGTAATAAGTGAAGTGGAAGGATTTGATCCTCTCACCGGAGCCTTTACACGTGATCCGCTCTTGCTGAATGATACAATAGAAGTAATTCCTGCTGGCCTGACTGCCGGTGGTACATATTATTACCGTGCTTATGTGTCCAAAGGAGGTGCATCCAAATTTGGAAAGGAAATGGTCTTTGAAGCCAGTGGTGTTTACACTTTGAATATCTTCGAGAACATTGGCGGGGAAGAAATTACGCTCTTCGGTAAAGTACAGGGAACAATACCGAATATCACAGCATATGGCATAAAATATTCTGTGAACAGTGATATGTCTGGCGCTTCTACCACAACGGTGGCAGGAGTTCCTGTAGATACATTTAACGTTACAGTATCAGGACTTTCTCCTGAGACAAAATATTACTTCCAGGCATTGGTGAATACGAGCGCTCCCGGAACTGTTTATGGTGATACTTTAAGTTTCGTTACGCTTGCTAACCCTGCTGGGAATGCATTGGCACTTGATGGCTCAGGCGGACATTTGAGTTTTGATGACAATGCAGTTGTGAATGCACTTTATGGTGCTACGGATGGAATTACATTTGAAACCTGGTTCAATACAAATCAGGTGGGAACAGCACAGGCGCTTTGGGGTGTTAACAACTCAACCGGTCTACTTAGCAGATTCGTTATTGATATCACAAATGATGATAAACTCGCTATTTACCTTGACAATACTCGCTACATTATTGGCAATGATGTGACGGATGGAGAATGGCACCACATTGCCGTGGTGTCAGAAAAGTCACCTGCTGAAACGCGTGTCTATCTTGATGGAGTAGAAGTATTCTCAAGAAGTGAGTGGGTCGGTGTTAATCCGCTTGATCAGTTGACAATTGGTGGGGAGCTGAATGTAAGTGCTGTTAATGAGCCATTTAACGGCCAATTAGATGAATTCAGAATTTGGAATAAACCGCTGACTCCAGGTCAGATAGATACAGTGAGTCAGGCGACCCTGGATGCTGCATACGTAAATGCTCAGGCTGGACTAAGCTGGACGGATCTGGTAGCTTATTATAATTTTGATTTTTCAGATCCTGATGCTGACAACACATGGTTAACGGAAGTATATGATATATCCGGAAACAACAATGGCGCAACTCTTAATGGCATTGATCGTACAGGAAGTGATGATAATTTCGTTGCAAGTAACTTGCAGATAGGTTTACGCCCAACTGGTGCATCCAACATCGATGGATTTAGTGCGGATCTATCCGGAGAAGTTATCGGTTCCTGGTATGATGTAACAAATGTTATTCGTGGGTTTGCTTACAGTCAGATCGAAGATTTCGATCCATTTGTCCCAGCGGATATAGAAGGAACTGTGTCTGCATCTAACGGCGTTGGCGCATTTACAGCTAACGCAGCTGGTCTGAAAGATGGAACACTCTATTATTATCGACCTTTTGCTGAGTACAATGGAAACAGAGTTTATGGCGTAGCAGATACTTTTACAACCGTGAATACAGGTTTGTACTATGTGGATATGGATGCGGTAGGTGCAAACAATGGAAGTTCCTGGGCAGATGCGTATACCGAATTGTCTGATGCGTTGGCCTCCGCAGGTGCTGAAGATACAATCTTTGTTGCTGAGGGAATCTACTATCCACAATATGATGCCACTGGGGATGCCGCACCTACGGATACTCGGGATAAAACATTCCTGGTTCGTCCGGGTGTTCTGTTGGCAGGTGGATTTAATGGTACTGAGTCTGATATGTCCTCCAGAGCCGGAGCTGCCGGGGCAACCATATTAAGTGGTGATCTCGGGCTGGCTGCAGATGCCGCGGATAATGCATACCATGTGATTTCTGTGGATGGATTTAGTACGGATACAGTTCAATTGGATGGTATAACAATTACAGATGGTAATGCTGATGGTGATATTTATCGCGGATATGGAGGTGGTATTTATGCACCCGGTCACCATATTGAAATCACGAATGCAACCATGCGCGACAATGCGGCAACGAATGGTGGTGCTGTTTATATCAACAGCGGAAACAAAGGATCACTGGAAATTACAAATACAACATTTGTAAATAATACGGCTGATAAGGGTGCTGTTATTTATGCCTTCGGGTTCCCATTGATGATGGAATTTGACGGAATCAATGATTATGTACAGGCAGAAAATCCTAACGCAGCATCACCACGTAGTTATTTCACCTGGTATGCCGAGGTGAGTACAACGGATACACGAACTTTTGCTAGTAAAGATCAGGCACCTGCAATAATAAGCAACTCTAATGGTACCATGATTTTATTTGTAGATAATGGTTATTTGGGATATTATGATGAAATTGGTGGTGTTACATCTGTAGTATCACCTGTATTTATCGCTGATGGCATTGTACATAAAGTGGCCATGGTGCGAGAAAGTAATATTGTTCGTCTCTATGTTGATGGCGTGCAGGCGGGAAGTGATATCACAACAGGATCATCAAATGAAAGCGCAGCAAATCTTTTGTTTGGATATGGTTCTACCCATTACAAGGGTCAGATCTATGGCATTCGTCATTACAGTTTGCCTTTATCTCAGGCTCAGATTCAAAATATCGATGCCGTCGCTTCAAACCTGGAAGCCAGTTATACAAATACAGGCGTAACGGGTGGAGCGGGAGGTTCCTGGGCAGATCAAAGTGTAAACGGTTTGCATGGTGTTGTCTTTGGTACACCTGATGTCATCGGAACAGAAGATACAACGGTTATTCTAATAAACAATACGCTGGTGAATAACACCTATTCATCTGAAGGTATTATTTATAACGAAGGTTCACTAATCACCATCGAAAATTCAATCCTTTGGAATCAAACAGGTGAGCTTGGAGGAGATGAGATTGTCGTAAGAAACAGCGTACTCCGTGGTGGTTCTGGTGATGATGCATATGATTTAGCCAATGGTATTTGGCCCTATGATCCGCTGCTGGATGCGAATGGCTTGTCCGACAATGGAGGACTTGTAAATACTATAAAACCGCTTTATGGCCCTGTTGTAAATGCCGGGGATGGCTCCATTGCCCCATTACTGGATGCCAATGGAAACGCACGCATCGGTGAAGTGGATCTGGGAGCCGTGGAATACCTTGGTTCAGGCGTTTCAGGAGCAAGTCTTGATGGTACTGCTGCAGGAGCGTATCTCACCGCTGGCAGCTTTGGCACAATTAACGTTAGAACCATTGATTTCTGGATCAAATCAGATATTGTTGAAGGAGGCATATTAAACTTAAGTGGAAATACGATTGCCTTGAATGCTTCAAATCAGATTGTGCTTGGTGGTGCCGCTTTAACCGGTGCAGGCATTTATGTGGATGGTGTATCAGGGAATGAGTTGGAAAATGGCGTATGGCAACATATTACTGTGGTTCCATCAGCAAACTTTAACGTTTCCGCAATTGAAATTGGCAGAGACGGTACCACTGAAGTCGTTGCTCATTTAGACGAATTAAGGCTCTGGAATGTGGCACTTACTGCAACACAAATGGACAGTCTGATGTTTGTTGAGTTAACGAATGATGGCACAAATCTTGTTGATCCGGTGAATAGACGAACCGTATTGGGAGGATCATTGAACTGGAGTAATTTGACGGCTTCCTTCCGCTTCTATGATAATGACTTTATTGATATTGCGTCAGGCATAGATGCAGCAGCTCAGGGAGGTGCGGATGTGGATGCTGTAATTCCTTACGAACACTGGATGCCAACAGCAGCTTCAAAAGCGTGGGAGGATGCTGCGAACTGGTATTTTGACGTGATCCCTGATATTTCCAATACAGGTTATGTTGTGTTGAATAAAGGGACCAATCAGGTTGAGCTACACAGTACAGGTGATAGCAATTCTTCGACAGAAGTGTATGGTATTCTGATCAATAAGAATGCATCCTTTGAGGTGATGAACGGTGTTCTGATCATTGACGGTAAAGTGTTGAAAACGCCTGGGCAAATTAGAATCAATACGCCGGGTGAGTCTCAAATTAAAGTCTATCACAAACTGAAAGTATGGCCATAG
>JBFHER010000024.1:0-22631 GCA_041584055.1 Bacteroidales bacterium | reverse complement strand
TCGGCATGGATGATAGAAACAAAAACCGTGGCTCCGAAAGATGCGGATAAGATCGTGAAAACGCTGGAGGTGGATGTGCGTGATGTTCCGAGGGGTTATATCGGGAAGAATTCACTGATGATTCTGGACTTGCTGTCTACAAATAATTGGGTGCGACCCGTTTATTTTGCGGTGACTGTTCCGGAAGAAAATTACGTGAATCTGGATAAGTACTTCCAGGTAGAAGGACTGGCATATCGTGTTGTTCCTGTTCTGGATGATGATCAGGCTGTTTCAGGACGTGTCAATACCGATGCGATGTACGAAAACATGGTGAATAAGTTCCGTTGGGGAGGCATTGATGAGGGTGAGGTTTATTTGGATGAAACCATCATGCGGATGTGCATTAATTACAGAAATAATTTTGTGCGTTTGTCAAATGAATTGTTAAAAGAAGGGAAGAAGGAAAAGGCCCGCATAGCTTTGAAAACTGTTTATGATGCACTCCCTCCGGAGAATGTGCCATATAATTATTGGTCCACAATGTTGGCTGAGGCTTGTTATAACGCCGGCTTAACGGAAGAAGCAAATACGATCATGGAACAATTGGGGGATAATTCCATTGAAGAGCTTAGGTATTACTATTCTCAGAAATCAAAATTCCAAAAAGGGAATTCGGATGAAATCCAGATGAAGCTGGCAACACTGCAACGTGTTTATGAAATTTCAATGCGTAAAGGTCAAGAAGAGTTGGCGAAGAAGTACGAGCAGGAGTTGATGGGATTTATAGGAAGAATGCAACAGCAGAGCCCAGCAAACTAAATGTTTTTAGTCAGGCCACCAATGCTGTATCGATGGCTTTTCCCTGGCGTGATCTGGCGGATTAAGACCAGGGAGAAACATTTGTATTTGACCTTCGATGATGGGCCTGTTCCTGAGGTAACACCATGGGTGCTGGACCTTCTCAAGAGGTATGATGCGAAGGCGACGTTCTTTTGTGTAGGGGAAAATGTGTTTCGGTATCCTGAATTGTACAACAGACTCATTCAGGAAGGACATCAGGTTGGGAATCATACGTTTAACCACATGCCCGGATTTAAGAACAAACGCATGGCATATGTGGAGAACATAGGGAAAGCTGGCAGTTTAATAAAAAGTAACTTGTTCAGACCGCCTCACGGGCAGATCCGGTTTTCCTTGCGTTCCTGGTTGAATCGCCGGTTTAAGGTGATTATGTGGGATGTTTTATCCGGGGACTATGATAAAAACAGAAGCGGGGAACGGTGCAGCAGGGATGTTATTAAGGGCGTTCGTCCGGGATCCATCATTGTTTTTCACGATTCACTGAAAGCTGAAAAGAACCTTCGGATTGCCTTACCAGAAACCCTGAAAGTTTTAAGTGCGGAAGGATATGCGTTTTATGCGATTCCGGAAGGAGTATAAGCAGAGAATATTAAGATAAATGTTAAATTAGAAGTTGTATCGTGAATATTTTACTTTTAGGTTCAGGTGGTAGAGAACATGCAATGGCGTGGAAAATAAGTCAGAGTCCAAAACTCAACAAACTATATATTGCGCCCGGTAATGCGGGAACATCTCAGGTGGGAGAAAATGTAGCCATTTCTGCCACAGATTTTAGCGCTATTAAAGATTTTGTCCTAAGTGCAGGTGTCGATATCGTTGTTGTTGGTCCGGAGGCTCCTTTGGTGGAAGGCATTACCGACTTTTTTGCTGCAGATAACGCACTCAAGTCGATTCCTGTTGTGGGACCTTCGAAAGAAGGTGCTACCCTTGAAGGGAGCAAGGAATTTGCAAAGGAGTTTATGGCACGTCATGCGATACCTACTGCAGCATATAAAAGTTTTACAATTGATACTTTGGTGGATGGATTTGCATTTCTTGAAACCCTAAAGGCTCCCTATGTTTTAAAAGCAGATGGATTGGCTGCCGGCAAGGGTGTGTTGATAATCAATGATATCAGGGAGGCGAAAGAAGAGCTACAGCAGATGTTGGAAGGTAAATTTGGAGAGGCAAGCAAAACTGTGGTTATTGAGGAGTTCCTTTCCGGCATTGAGTTGTCTGTTTTTGTAATTTCAGACGGCGATTCATACAAGATACTGCCTGAAGCGAAAGATTATAAACGCATTGGTGAGGGTGATACCGGTTTGAATACAGGCGGAATGGGGGCTGTGTCTCCTGTGCCTTTTGCAGATGAAGCATACATGAAAAAAATTGAAGACAGGATTGTGAGACCGACGGTGGAAGGTTTAAAGAAAGACAAAATCAACTACACTGGTTTTATTTTCCTTGGTTTGATCGACTGTGATGGTGAACCCAGGGTGATTGAGTACAATGTGCGCATGGGCGACCCGGAAACAGAAGCGGTGATGCTTCGTGTAAAATCTGACTTTGTTGAATTAATTGAAGGAGCTGCCTATGGAACCCTTCATGAAAAAGAAATTGAATTCGACGAACGAGCTGCCGTGACTGTGATGATGGTTTCAGGCGGTTATCCCGAAGCCTACGAAAGCGGAAAAGTAATGACCGGCATGGAAGACGTTACGGATAGTATTTTGTTTCATGCGGGAACAAAAGAAAGCGATGGCAAGATCGTTACAGCCGGGGGACGTGTAATTGCCGTGAGCTCCTATGGTGCAAATAAAGAGGAAGCGTTGGCTAAATCCTATAAAAGTGTAAATAAGATCAAGTTCGAGAAAAGCAATTATCGAAAGGATATCGGATTTGATCTTTAGTTTTATCGTATCCCTTTTTTAACTTATAAATCAATTATGGCTGACGATCAAAAAATAATATTTTCCATGGTGGGCGTTTCTAAAATCTTCCCACCTCAAAAGAAGGTCTTAAATAATATCTACCTGTCATTTTTTTACGGAGCTAAGATTGGCATCATTGGATTGAATGGTTCAGGTAAGTCCACCTTGATGAAAATCATTGCTGGCACCGAGAAAGAGTTTCAGGGAGAAGTGGTTTGGGCCGATGGCTATACCGTTGGTATGCTGGAACAGGAGCCTCAGATGGATGCTTCCAAAACAGTGAAGGAAGTAGTAATGGAAGGTGTTTCAGAAGTTGCAAACGTGCTGGCTGACTATGAGGCGATTAATAAGTCCTTCGAGGATCCTGCGGTTTATGAAGATCCCGACAAGATGGACAAATTGATTGCAGAACAGGCTAAATTACAGGAAAAGATTGATTTGTATGATGCCTGGAACCTGGACACAAAGCTTGAAATTGCAATGGATGCCCTGCGTTGCCCACCGGAAGAGGCCATGGTGAAAAACCTTTCCGGAGGAGAGCGACGCCGTGTGGCATTGTGCCGTTTGCTGTTGCGTGAGCCGGATGTTCTTTTGCTTGATGAGCCAACAAACCATTTGGATGCTGAGTCTGTTCAATGGTTGGAACAGCACTTGCAAAGGTACAAGGGCACTGTGATTGCCATTACCCACGATCGTTACTTTCTGGACAATGTGGCCGGTTGGATACTTGAGCTTGACAGGGGAGAGGGAATCCCATGGAAAGGAAATTATTCAGGATGGCTGGATCAGAAATCACAACGACTGAAGCAGGAGGAAAAACAGGAAAGCAAACGCAGGAAAACCCTTGAAAGGGAATTGGAATGGGTGCGGATGTCTCCAAAAGCCAGACAGGCAAAATCTAAAGCTCGTTTATCGGCATATGATAAATTGATGAATGAGGATGTAAAAGAGAAAGAAAGTAAACTTGAAATATTTATTCCAAACGGCCCTCGCCTTGGTACAAATGTGATTCAGGCGCATGAAGTGACCAAAGCATTTGATGAAAAGATTTTGTTTGAGGGACTGGAATTCAATTTGCCACCCAATGGCATTGTAGGCGTGATTGGCCCCAACGGTGCGGGAAAAACAACCCTGTTCAGGATGATCATGGAACAGGAAACAGCCACCAAAGGCACATTCTCTGTAGGAGAAACAGTACAGATTGGTTATGTGGATCAGGCACATGCGGATATTGACCCCAAAAAATCAGTGTATGAGGTCGTATCCCAGGGGGCAGATTTTATTCGAATGGGTGGACGTGAAATAAATGCACGTGCTTATTTGTCACGCTTTAATTTTTCGGGAGCTGACCAGGAGAAAAAATGTGGCGTGTTATCGGGAGGAGAACGCAACCGTTTGCACCTTGCTTTAACACTTAAGTCGGAAGCGAATGTTTTGTTACTTGATGAGCCAACCAACGACATCGATGTCAACACCCTGCGAGCCCTGGAGGAAGGTCTTGAAGATTTTGCAGGATGTGCGGTTGTGATTTCTCACGATCGGTGGTTCTTAGATCGCATAGCAACTCATATCCTTGCATTTGAAGGAAACTCTACAGTGTACTTTTTTGAAGGGAGTTATTCGGATTATGAAATTAACCGACGAAAACGACTGGGAGATGAGGGTCCTAAACGGGTAAAATATAAGAAGCTCATTAAATAAGTAAAACTTATCAAACTTTTTTCTCTAACTTTATAACTTCAGCAACAAACAGTTATTTACGAATTGTAGCATACTGATGAGTTATTCCATAAAAGTAGACCATCAAAATAAATTAATTCGATACAGGCATTCCGGTCAGATTAAAATTGAGGACATTGGGAAAGCCTGGGATGAATTTTTGAAATTGAAGGAATTTACAGAACAGGGTTACAATCTTCTTTCAGATTACAGGGATGGGGTCTTTGATATGAAAATTGAGACTGTGTACGAAATTGTTCAAATCCTGGTTCCGTTAAAACCAATCTTAAGCGGGAAAAAGCAAAGTATGATTCTGGGTGATCCATATTCTACTGCAGGATCAATGTTATTTGAAAATGAGGTCTATGAGAAGGTTGGGTTTCTGGTCAAGGTTTTTTCCACCAAGAAGGCAGCAATGGATTGGGTGATGCGTTAATGGATTAGGATTTCAGGATGGCTTCAATAATTACAGTTGTATAACTGGAAATTTTCACGCGATCATCTGTGCGATAGCCAACAAGCCAGATGATTCTTTCCGAAGAGCAAAGAACCCATGCCTGTTCTTTTTCCAACTGTGAAAGTTTTTCATCAATAAAATAGTCACTTAATTTCTTGGATCCTTTCATGCCAAATGGTCTGAAAGTATCTCCTTTATCCCATTTTCGAAGGGTCAGGGGAAAGCTTAGCTGAGCTGCATCAAACCAAACTTTGTTCTTTGAAGAAGGTATTTTTTCAGATGTGTTAGGAATCCTTTTTGAAAGTTGGAGTTTGATGGGCAGGTGTTCGGTATTGAGATCCTCACCAATTGTGAAAGTGGCACTGTTTTCTTCCAGATTCGTAAGAATTAATTCAAAACGATCAATTATCAGGCGTTTGTTCCCGGCATAAAATATCTTGCCGGAAGCATCCTCCATTTGAGCGATGATATCTTCAATCTGAGATTCATTGTATCCATAAGGTGAAATTAATTCATGCAGAACCGTTGACGGCCCATCGGATTCCTTAAGTGGCAGAATGGGGATGTAAATGGTGTTATCTTCCTCTTTCAAATACATTCCGGACCAAAGTTCAACATAACGGGAAATAATCTGATTCCCTTCTTTCATCTTTTTAAGGGTTCGGATAATGGTTTCATCCAATCCAGGATTGATTTGCTTTATCTCAGGGAGTATGCTAAGGCGATATTTATTACGCTGAAAGGAGTCATCTTTGTTCGATTCATCTTCCCGCCAGGGAATATTTTCTGTTTTTGCATAATTGAGTATCTCTGTTCTGTTAACATCGAGCAGAGGACGAACAAGCATGTTGTTTTTATACCGTATGCCTGACAATCCTTTTAGTCCTGAGCCACGCACAAGGTTCATAAAAAAGGTCTCCACCTGATCGTCTTTATGATGTCCTACAGCCACAGCAGTGATTCCCTTCTCAGAACAAACCTTTGAAAACCAGTCGTACCTGAGTTGGCGTGCAGCCATCTCAATGGACAGCTTATTCTCTTTCGCAAAGGTGGTTGTGTCGAAAGAAATTGATAAGCATTGAACATTGAGTTTTTGAGTGTATTCCTTTACAAGTGCTTCGTCCTTATCTGATTCATTGCCGCGCAAACAAAAATTCACATGTGCTGCAGTGCATTTGTATCCTACCTTACAAAGTGCGTGTAGTAAAACCATTGAGTCAACACCACCGCTCACAGCAACGAGTACTTCCTGTCCTTTGGCTAAAAGTGCATGAGCGTTTACGGTATTGATTAATTTTTTCAGCATAGTTTTTGGATGAAGCAAAGGTACTATTTATTGAGAGGGAAACAATAATTTTAACATTATTCGTTTTCAATAAAAATAGGCAGATTTGACTATTTTTACAACAAAAATAAAGCATATGATTCAGCAAAAAAACATAATCATGCAAGGTGTTCAAAGAGGATATCATCTTGTGACCGGAAATATTTTGAGTGAACTTGGTCCGCTGCCAGAAAGCGGACTCTTAAATCTTTTCATTCAACATACATCTGCTGCACTGACAATCAATGAAAATGCAGATCCCTCTGTTAGGGTTGATTTTGAAGCCATCATGAATGCATTGGTTCCTGAAGATCAGGCATTCTATACACACACTTTGGAAGGGTCTGATGATATGCCTGCCCACATCAAGGCGTCACTGTTGGGCCCCTCTCTTACAATTCCAATTTCGAATCATCGTTTGTGTATGGGCACCTGGCAGGGAATTTATCTGTGTGAGTTTCGTGATTATGGCGGTTCCCGAAGAATTGTGGCAACCATTTATAGCTAGTGCTTGGTGGTAGCCGATACGAATGTATTAAAAAGATGAAAACCTGACCGGCGGGCGCCAGACAGGTTTTCAAAATTACCCTAAACCTAAACCTATGAAAATTAAGTATGTCAAAGATAAATCATTTATTGGATTCTATCAAGAAAGTGATTAAAAAAATCACATATTTTGACATTTTTTATAATTAATGTTGATATTGTTTTGCGATGTTGAGAAGGGAATAAATTCATAAAAGAATATGATGTTGTGGGATGTTCCTTTTAACTTCTTTCAGAAAAAATACGTTCCTGTATAGATTCAGTTAGGAGTCAGTGTGATGGTTGTTGTGGATTGCTTATGAGACTTTAAAGAGATTTGTGAGATCATGTTCTACAACTGAGAAATATTTATACTGCATTTATTAAGGCTGCTCCAAGTTTCATTTCAATCAAGTAAATTTGAAATACGCAACTAATAAGTTTGTGCCGTCAACCAGGCAAGCAACTCGTTTCTGTCAGAACCAACCTTGATATTAAATCCCCTTGCAATGGCTGTTTTTTCAAGGGGTTTACCGGCATGGATATTTTCCTCACGACTTAAAAATGCCAGTTGAAGGTTGAAATTCTTAAATTTTGACATAAAAAAGCCATATTCCTCACTTTGAAGTACCGTAATCTTGTTTTGTATCTTTGTTGCGTCAATAAATAACTTTTTCACCTGATGCTTTACACACACCTCCAGAATATCAATAAAACTGTGCTTCGCTTTATCGAGAACATAATCTCCACTTAATTCAACCAGCAAATACTGATCTTCGAATTGTATCCTATCTATCACAATCATAACATCACGTTCGAAGCATCAAAAGTACTATTTTAATTGTAATTTTGCACTTCATAAGATGGCAGGAATTTATATTCATATACCCTTTTGTAAAAAGCGCTGTAGTTATTGCGATTTTTATAAGGAGACAGGAATCCGCAATGCGGAACTTGTGGTGGATATAATTTGTCAGGAGATTGAGATGCGCAAGGACGATCTGTTGAATGAAGTAATTCATACGATTTACCTGGGTGGGGGAACGCCCTCAGCAATTGATATAAGATTGATTGAAAAGCTCTTTAATACAATCAATCGTTTCTTTTCTGTTGATTTAAAAGCTGAAATCACCATGGAGGCAAATCCGGATGACCTGACCGAAAATTATCTGAAGGATCTGGCTTTATTGCCGGTGAACAGATTGAGCATGGGGATACAATCCTTTGATGATGATGAGTTAAAGATGCTTAATAGAAGACACTCTGGGCAGCAGGCCATTGATGCTGTTAATGCCATCAGAAAGGCGGGGATAGGCAATTTCAGCATTGACCTGATTTATGGTCTTCCCGGACAAAGCATGGAGACCTGGATCGACAATGTAAACAGGGCAATTGAGTTAAACCCTTCACATGTGTCATGCTATAGTCTTACCTACGAGAAGGGCACAAAATTGTATCAGTGGAAAGAGCAAAGAAAAATTATCCCTGTGAGTGATGAGCGAAGTTTATCCATGTTCGAATACCTGATTGATCGGATGAATGAGGCTGGTTATGAACATTATGAAATCAGTAATTTTGCGCTCCCGGGGATGCGATCGAAACACAATAGTGCTTATTGGTCAGGCGAGAAGTATCTGGGCTTTGGACCATCAGCACATTCCTACAATGGCATGGAGCGTTCATGGAATGTGTCGGATAATGATGCATATGTAGCGGCATTGAGCGCCAATACATCTTTCCGTACCAGTGAAATACTCGACGTGCCCAGTGCCTACAATGAATATGTTTTAACCACACTGCGAACAATGGAAGGACTGAATTTATCAGTACTAAAGTTTAAGTTTGGGACTATTTATTATGATTATTTCCAGCGTTTGGCCAAAGATCATATAGAACGGGGAGACCTGATCCGGAACAGAGACCGGGTTCATTTGAGTAAAAAAGGTATATTTACCTCCGATGGCATTATGGCCGATTTGTTCTGGATTGATTAGATTAAAATGATGAGTATGCAAAAAAGTTTGGTTTTTATCGTCATCGTGTTTTTTTCTCTGATGGCAGAGGTCATTGTGGCTCAGGTGGATGAGGGGGTGATTGAAACGCTAACTCCGGCGGATTTCTACGAAAAGTTAAAGTACGAGGAGAATTCATTGTTGGTAGATACCCGATCCTTGTCTGAATTTAAAAAGTCAAGGCTTTTAAATGCTGTTCATGCACCATCCCGTGCCATTCTTTTTCCGCTATTGGATGAGATGAAGAAGGACCAGGCAGTTTTTGTTTATTGCGGGCGTGGTTTTGAATCTGGCATTGTTTGTAAAATTATACATGAGAAGGGTTTTCAGCATATTTATAACCTGAAGGGTGGATTCTACGCATGGCGTAAAAAAGACATGCCACTGGATAAAGAAAAGATAGATGGGAAAAAGAATGAATGATGAAGAACTGCATCTTCTGGGAATAAAAGCAGTTTATAAAAATTTGATCGATGCCGGTTGGGAGGTTCTGAATGTAAGGCGTGAAATGGATGTCAATCCTCAGATTCTGGCCCGTGAAAAGGATAAAATGATCATGATTGTTGTGAAGACAGCGCGCTATCCCCGGATGGGCATTTTAAGTCCTGAAATTGCAGCTCAGATCAAAGCACACGCACAACAGCACAAAGTAAAACCAATGTTTGCCAGTGTGGGAGTTGCCAATGCCCTTGGTGAAACAGATGAGGAAATGTCTCAGCCTGAAGTGGATGGAGAATATTACATCAATTACAATGGCTTACTGGATTTTCCAACTTAAAACGTGGCTGACTTGAAATTGTTCGGCATAGAAAATAAAAGGCAGATCCGTTACCTTACAATTGCTGCGCTGACTTTGATCGCTGTAGCGCTATTTCATATTTTTAAACCAGTTGAGGGATCGGAAGGAGTTGAAAATCCGGAGGAAGTACGTTTTCTGGGCCTTTATTTAATTGTAGCTTTGCTCATACTTTCCGGATTGCTTGTTTACGTTTCGATGGGTGATTTTGGCAAACGCTCGCTCGTGCGGATACGAATAATCCGAGATGATCACAATCTGCGTTTGACGATAACCAACGTAACAGGAAGACTGCAACGTTTTTCTGAATTCGAAATTCAATTAGAAGGCAGAAATAAAAAAACAGATTGCGTGACGTTTCATCTAAACGAAGAACTGGTGATAGACAACAATAAAAAATGGATAAGCAAACTGGATCCGATTGATCTTGAGAGAAGGTGCAAAACAGATTTTAAAATAAGGGAAATACGTTTAAAATTTACAGCAGACAACGGGATTAACTATTTTTCCAATAAATTAAGATTGTTATGATAGAATTTGAAGTAAGAGGTGAGTACATAGAATTAATCCAGTTGTTAAAAGCCTTGAAACTGGTTAACACAGGCGGACATGCTAAAATTGTTGTTGAAGAGGGGGAAGTAAAACTAAACGGTGAAACAGAATACAGAAAACGGGCGAAACTTCGTCCCGGTGATAAGGTTGAGTTTGATGGACAGGTGATATTAATTCGCTGATTAAATCATCGGTACATTTTTTTATCTTTGTCCGTAGAAAATTTATAAATGAAATTGTTTTTAGAAAGCATATCAATCGTACTGGTGATTTTACTTTCGGGGTGTGATCAAACGCCTGAATGCAATCAAAGTACTCTGTCCGGAGTTAAGTTTAACTTTGTTAAGAATACGCACTTTGAGGAGATTGAGGTGTCCGATTCAATATTTAATGAAGATTCGGTATTCATTAATGTGGTGGTGCGAGATACAACCGTGGCGATCTCCAGGCCTTCCTCTCCTGTTTGGTTCCATTCTGCCGGATCTTCCAGTGATACGGTGTATTCTTCTGACTGGGATAGTTATCAGGTACTTCCTCTTACTGCCGGACTTACGTCTCATTCTTTTTACATGAATTATGGTGATGAAAGTGACGAAATTCAATTTTTCTACGATGAAACATTGACTTTCCTTGATATTCCCTGTGGTTTTATCGCAAATTTTAATATTGATAGTTTCCGGTATACAAGTACAATGATTGATTCCATTCAATTTTTATCCCCTGACGCAGACAATGATGTATCTACAGAAAATATTATCATATATTATTATTAGTATTTCTCTTTTTTGGGGGTCAGCACTTTTTTCTCAGGGAGTGCCGACACAGAAAAAACCTGTGGATAAGAAGGTTGAAGAGGAGAAAATGGATAGGGTTGAATTTATCCGCTTGGGGGTCGATCCTTTCAGTGTTGTTAAAAGTTTCATATACCCGGCCACGGTAAGCGGTGTGACCTTTCAACTGGATACCGAAATCAAAGAAAAGTATTTTCCGGTGCTTGAAATTGGGAATGAAAATTTCTCAATGGACTATTCCAATTACAACATGGAATCCACTGGTTTTTTTATTCGACTCGGTGTGGACCAGAATTTTTTAAGCTATCTAAACCCGGAGGATCAGGACATCTTTTTTGCCGGATTAAGATATTGCATTGGAAGTGGGACTGCGGGAGTGAGCGATATTGTTTTGCCAAATTCACTTGGAAATGAGGCAATCAATATTGAGAATGAAACGTATTTTACCCAATGGGGGGAACTGACAGCCGGTGTGAAAACAAAATTAGTTTCCAATTTCTTTCTTGGTTGGACCGTGCGCGTAAAACGAAGGTTTAGTTTTTCAAAAATGGAAATGAATCCGTATTACGTTTCAGGTTATGGTGTACAGGATAAATCATTGAATGTGGAAATGAGTGTGCAGGTTTTGTATGCACTTCCATATAAATTTAGACGAAAGTAAATATGGCAAATATTTTATGCATCGATACATCCACAAGTGTTGGTTCCGTGGTTTTCGCAGTGGATGGAAAGGTTGTTTTTGAAAAGGTGAGTTACGAAGATCGTTCGCATGCTGTTAAAACAGGGGTCTTTGTGGATGAAATAATGAGCGAGATCGAAACAATCAAGGTCACCGTGGATGCCGTGGCAGTGTGCAGCGGCCCTGGTTCCTATACGGGATTGCGGATCGGTGTATCGCTTGCAAAAGGGTTGTGTTACGGTTTGGGAGTGCCATTGATTGCCATTGATTCCTTGAGGGTGCTGGCAAATTCTGTTAAATGCAATGATGATGAGTGGTTATGCCCCATGATTGATGCCAGACGGATGGAGGTGTATTGTGCACTTTACAACAAGCACCTGGACGTTATCGAAGACATCAGTGCAAGGGTTATTGATGAGGATTCTTTCAAAGATATATTGAGCAGACAGAAAGTGACATTTTTTGGTGACGGTGCGAAAAAATGTGCAAAGATAATTCAATCGGAAAATGCAGCTTTTAAAAATGACATTGTGCCTCTGGCCCGAAACATGGTGGCTTTGGCCGAAAGTGCATTTGGCAAAAGTCAGTTTGAGAACGTGGCATATTTTGAACCCTTCTATCTCAAAGACTTTGTTGCCACCGTGCCGAAAAAGAAAGGACTGTAAAAATAAAAGAGGAACACACGTATGCATTCCTCTCTTAATCGAACTGTACAACTAATATTTGTCGATTCTTGTGAGAATCTAATCTGAGAATCTTCTTAAATAGATCGAATCTTCTTTTTCAACCATAAATTTTTGTTATTTCATATCATGCTTCATGTGCAAATACCAGGAAACAGAATAGATGTTAGGATCTGCATTTTTTGCAGCCTCCTCGTTCAATTCAGGTGTGTAGGATAAAAACGGTACAATCACGTCGTCTCCCGGATTCCAGTTAGCAGGTGTTAATACGTTTTCGCGATCAAACTTTTGCAATGCAAGAATGGTGCGTTGAACTTCATCCAGATTTCTTCCAATGCTCATGGGATAGTACATGATGCTGCGGATGTTGTTCTCAGGGTCAATGATAAATACCCCACGGACATTTTTTGTACTGCTTGCCTTGGGATGTATCATCCCATATTCCATCGAGGCTTTTCCCTTTGGATCGGCAATAAGCGGAAAATCAATGTTCGCATTGCTTTTGCCTTTGTAAGTAAGCTCCTGCATTGATTTAACCCAGAGCTCGTGATTCTCAAGCTTATCGGTCGAAATCACCGCAATTTTAACGCCTAACTTTGTAAATTCATCTTTTCTGTAAGCTAACTCCAGTAGTTCAGACGTGCATACAGGGGTGAAATCCGCAGGGTGACTAAAAAGAATTTTCCAACTCTTTTTAAAATCTTTCGGAAACGCGATCTCTCCATGGGTTGAGTTGGCAACAAACGTAGGAGCTTTTTCTTCAAGTTGTGGTAAATCCTGTATTCTTTTTCCTTCCTGTGATTGTGCTCCCAAAGAAAAAAGCAAAAGTAGTACGAATAATAGACTGATTTTTCTCATGATGGTTTGTATTAGTTAAATTAAAGTATTTATAAACCAAATTTACGACTAAAACACACCGTGAAACAAACATTTAAGGTTAACTTATTAAATAAGACTAAATATAAATAAGAAACATTATAAAAATGACATTTATCAGCATATTGCAGAAATAATGGATTTTGTTATTTAGAATGTTGCTTGTTATTTGGAATGAGACTAAATTAACATGAAGTCGATCGAATGTAATTAAATTGTTAGGGTTTTGTATGCAAAATTACAAATGTAACTATGTGAATATGAGATTTAATTCTTATTTTAGATGAATCTGACACAAGGCAATAAAAAACGCCCTGAAAATTCTTCAGGACGTTTTTATTTTAAGCGCATACTTTACCTTAATCCGCAATTTCTTTCAATGTATCTGCACCAATGGTTCCCTGAAGGAATTTAAGGTAAGCCGGAGCCTTCACTTCCTTTAAAGTAACCCTGGCATCTGAAAGTTTTTTATGAAGGTTAAGTTTTTCAGCAATATCACTGTAATTTGCCTGTTTTGTTTTTTCTTCAAGATAGGCAACGTTTTTTGTCCATAACTTGATGTCTCTGCTTTGTTTCTCAACAAGCCGATCTTTATACCATTCACTATTCAGAACCACATCCCGATCAAACATTTTTCTGAAATTAGGATCATTTCTGTCCATCCCTTTATAAGTTCCTTTTACCATGACGCTGATCAATCCTTTCAAGGGAGGACAAAGTGTTTTATATGTCCCATCTGCCATAAACCCTTCAGCAACTCTTTTCTGAGTGATGCTTAGATTATTTATGGACGCCACAAAAGCATTCATATCCTGAGTTTCGGGACGGAGCATCTCTTCGTCAAATACTGCATCTGGCTTACTAAAGATGCGACCCATAAATTGTTTTACAAATTTCAAGGTAATGCGATAGCCGAGAAGGCTTGCCTCCACAGTTTTTCCTTTGTATTCAAAATCCGCTACTTTTTCAAGATATCCATTCTCAATCAGGAAGTCGGGCTGGCGTTCAGACTCTGACATACGACACCAGATTTCGGGTACAAGCAAACTTACATCATGATCCACCTTGTATTTTGGTCCCACATAACCTGCTGCAGAAGAAAATCCATGGTAATTTGTGAGTATGTAAGAAAGAAAGGCATTGTTTAAGTCGGTTGCCGGAAGCAATGAATTAAAAGGGCCTTTTGTTAATGCACCTTCTGATCCGAATCCGGTTGTAGATGGCGATTTCCCTGTGATACTGCAAATATAATCGATGAACAACTCCGGTAGTTCCTGAAAATGAATTGGGTTATATACCGCCAACGGAGGGACATTGTTCTCCGGTTCAGCAGGATTATTTCTTCGACCAGGTAGCACAGCATTTACAGGCATATGAACCGCTTTGTTCAGGGGGACTTTTCTGAAAATTCTGGTGCCAATCTCCGCAATATAAGCGTCAATCGGGTCAACAAGGTCAGGCCTTGTTTGCAGGTAACGCTGATTTTTTGTGGGAACACCATCCACAATTCGTGGTTCAGAAGGAACAACCAAATATTCAGGTGTGTCACTCTCAAGAAAGTTGTTAATCAGATCTTTAACCGGTTGTGTGTAGAGCTCAAAACCAATCGCATCCTCTTTAATATCCTTGACTTGCTTTCTGGTTAAAGGTTCGAAGTTAGAAAGGAAGGTTCCAGGTGTTGAAAGGTCTTTTTCTCCCTGTTTATCATAGCCTTTGTGTACGCAGTCATCAGGACGCTGAAACAACCGTGATTCACAGTTTTTAATGAGTTTCACGCTTGGGTTGGTATACATGTCGGAAAGATATTCCAGCTTGTCAGCACCGATCACCACAGATGCGGTTATATCATCTTCCACCTGCACTTTCTTAGCCGGATTGAAATCCTGACGCAAAAGGAATACACGCCAGGAGCCATCCTTGTCATGCCCAACTCTTAGGTAATTGGAATAGAGTTTGCTATTGTGGAATTTAAGCTCATTTCCTGGGATACCATTCACCTTGTCAACACTGAAATACTTACGCCAGTTCTCCTTGTCCCACCGGGCATTGTAGTTTCCTTTGATAACATAAATAAGCACTTTTATGCGCTGTGGAAATGAAACGAGCCATTCATTATACTCATCTGTATATTCATCCCGGGGAGTGAGCAGCTTGATCACAGAACCAAGGGATCGCCTGTTACTCAATATAGATCTGGATGTGTTTGAGGAATAATCGGCCGGAACCTTAAAACGCTTGGAGAAATCCTTGTTCATAATTTCTTCCACCATGTCAAGATCTTTTTGAATATCACTGATAATCACAGATCCTTGAATCATTGCATCTTTGATGGATTTTGAAATTTCCGATTTGCCTCCCCCGGAAACGGTGCATGGTTTGTGACACGTTGTTCCTTCTGGAACTGTTCCAACGAGGTGCCATCTGGGCCCCTCGATACGCTTTTTCATTTCTACCTTATACCCCGTAGGATAAATGTACTGCTTGTAAGGTAAGAGTTTTATTTTTTGTGTTTCGTTGTTTTTCTTCCATGTGATGGATTGCTCCAGCAAGTCGAACAGGGCATCTTCGGGAACATAAATTACCGAATCATGTTTTTTATCTACCGCATATCCTTCCTTTTTAAGATCCATCATGTCGCTGTACAGGTAAAGAATATCTGCAAACGTCATGCTGTTTGAGGGCAACCTTTCATCAAGGTAAAATTTTTCACCAAGGTTGTAACTCCTGAAGGCAATTGCACCGCCTGCATGTTCTTCTTCGCTCAACCCGTAAAGGTTGGCAGAATAACTGATCAGGGTTTTTACTTCTTTTTTGCAATAGCCGTAGTAATTGTCTGCAATGATGGTGATCACCACACCGCGCTCGTCTCTTGCCGTAATTTTAAATGCATTGCCATCGTTGTACAATTCATTTTCTTTTGTCCAACACATGCCATCACGCTTTTGGCGCTCGGTGGCGTTATCGCAATGAGGCAGTCCAAGTTCCTTCTTGGTAAGCGTAATCAAATGAGGTGCAAGGATTACACACCCGGTGTGGCCTGTCCAGCTCTCAGGATCCAGTGCCGAATCATTTTCTGGCAACATCGGATCCCCGGCATTTCCAAAAATGGATTCAACAAAATCTAAATTACTCACAAGACTTGCAGGCGCAAGAAAACGCACTTCCATGGATTTTTCGCTGATTACTCCTGGAACTTCAGGAACCACTATTGGGCGTAGCAATAAGGAAATGAACAATTCAGCAGGTGCTTCTTCGTTTGCAGTGAAAGGAAGATTCAATAACTCGCTGGTTGGCTTCATTGCCGCCTGCAGCAATTTTGCAAATGCTATTTTCGGAACAGCTTTTTTATCGTTGGGAATGGGTAATCCTCCCTCACAAACATGAAAGACTCCTTTTGTGGTTCTTCTATCATTTTTTGGGTTGTTCAGAACACCCTGTGAGGTACGGTATGTTTTTATGATGTCAGATTCATAAATGTCACTGTTGTGTGGCATGGAAAGTATCCGGGCCAAACCGTGTCTGTCAAGATTGAATGGATTCGCAGGAAAATTCACCTTATTATCACCTGGAACATCACTCAAAAATTCATCAACAAATGTTTGGATTCGTTGACCTATTGGCGTTTTCTCTCCTGAAAGGTCCCGTGTTTGCTCTTTGAAATTGTCAAGCAGTGGTAGCGCCATTTCAATAAAGCTGGTAGACGAATCAGTGTTTAATACCGGATGTCCTAGAGCTGCCAGTTTCAGGTTGATGTACTGGATCATTTTCTTTCTGGAAAACCCCGACTCTTTAGCATCGTTTTTCAATCCGAATGTTCTGTTTGTAGCCATTTTTTACTTTTTGAAAGTTGTTTCACAAATTTACATATAAATTGGCGTAAAATATGCTTAAGAGCATGTTTTTTACACTTTTTAATCTATTGCCAATGTGTATTGCCTGATGCGCCTGAATTTTATAAATGGATTACGAAAAAAGGAGATGTCTAACATAAAACAAACAAATTTGAAAGCAGCAACACCACGATCGTATCGTTGATTTTGACCCAAAGTCGTTCTTTATCGCTGCAATTTCGCCATTTACCGATTTTTTTTTGAAATGATATGATATTTCTATACCTTCAATACTTTTCAGTGAAGATCGATGCCCGAGCATCTTTTTAATTTGCATTGTGTTGCATCGAAGGGCGTAAAGAACACTTTTACACAAAACAACGTTTAAATGAAAACAGACAGAAGAAATTTTATCAAAACCGGAGGAGCTGTGGTGGCAGGTAGTATGATCCTGCCTTCCGTGTTGCAATCCTGCCATAAACAAGAACTTTCTATGCGTGTACAATTTTATCTTGACCATTTTGAAGTATCACCTAAAATGCTTGCAAAGGTAGTTGAAGCGGCCATGTCGAAAGGAGGCGATTATGCTGATTTATTTTTTGAGCATAAAATATTTAATAACCTGGGTCTGGAAGATGGGAAGGTGAATACGGCATATTCGAACATCGATTTTGGTGTTGGAATCCGTGTTTTGAAAGGGGATCAGACAGGTTTCGCGTTTTCTGAAGATCTAAGTGAAGCGGCCATGCTGAATGCGGCCCGGATGGCTGCAAACATCGCAAATGCTGCCAGTGATTTTGGAGGGAATAGTTTAATTGAAAAGATTCCGGCCGATTATTATAAAATAGGCACAAAATGGGAAGCTGTATCGGTTAAAGACAAAGTGCCTTATGTACAAAAGATCAACGACAAGGTTTTTGCCTTGGATGAAAAAGTAATCAAGGTGAAGGCATTCCTTTCTGATGAAACAGCATACACAATGTTTTATAATACGGAAGGACGCTTAACATATGATTATCGCCCGATGGTGAGATATGGCGTGGTTTGTATCATGCAAAAAGGTGATCAAATTGAGAACAGCTATGCTGCGCGGTCATACCGCAAAGGATTCGAAGTGTTAACTGACGACCTTGTAGATCTGCTCGCCAAAGAAGTGGTGGATAAAACAAATATTTTGTTTGGTGCAACCCAGCCCAAAGCTGGAGAAATGCCTGTGGTTATGGGTGCCGGAGGATCGGGTATTCTTTTACATGAAGCAATCGGTCATACTTTCGAAGCCGATTTTAACCGCAAGGGAACATCTATTTTCAGTGATAAAATGGGAAAATTGGTGGCTAAGGATTTTATTAATATTATCGATGATGGAACCATTGAAGGGAACCGTGGTTCAATAAATATAGATGATGAGGGGAACGATGTACAAAAAACCTACCTTGTAAAAGATGGTGTTTTAAACAGTTATATCCACGATCGCATCAGTTCTAAATACTATGGTGTTGAACCAACTGGTAACGGCCGAAGGGAATCGTTTCGTCACATTCCACTTCCCCGAATGCGCTCAACCTACATGGAAGCAGGTCCGCACACGCGTGAAGAAATGATAAGCACTGTTGATTATGGTGTTTATGTTGATAATTTCAGTAATGGTCAGGTGCAAATTGGGGCAGGAGATTTTACCTTCTTTGTTAAGTCGGGCTATCTTATAGAAAAAGGAAAGTTAACTGCGCCGATTAAAGACATCAACATTATTGGAAACGGGCCTCAGGCGCTGGCTGACATCACAATGGCAGCGAACGATTATGTGAGTGATGATGGGACATGGACATGCGGAAAGGACGGTCAGTCTGTTCCGGTAACCGTGGGAATGCCTTCTGTTTTGGTTAAGAAATTAACTGTCGGGGGAACGAATGCTTAGTATCAAAACCACCTAAAAGAAAGAAAAATGACAAAAGACGAAAAATATAGCCTGGCCCGATGGGCCATGCAGCATGCATTAGACAATGGGGCCCAACATGCCAAAGTGCTTATCTCTGACAGACGAAGCAGCAGTGTTGAAATTCGTGATGAGAAGATTGATAAGCTGGAACAATCCATACAAAACAGTCTGTCCATAAGTTTGTACGTCGACAATAAGTATTCAGCTCATTCAACCAACCGTTTGAAACAGGAAGAACTTGGCCGATTCATTGAACAAGCCATCGAAGGAACAAGATACCTTTCAGAAGATGAATTCAGAACTTTACCTGATCCTTCATTGTATTACAAGGGTGAGGGGAAAGACCTTAAGATGGCCGATGATAAATTTGATGACATCCTTCCTGAGACGAAAATTCAGCTTGCCAGGGATGTTGAAAAAGAAGTTTTAGGTAAGGATGAGCGAATTATTTCTGTCACATCTTCCTATTACGATGGCTTGTCGGGAAGAGTCATGGTTACAAGTAATGGCTTTAGTGGGGATACTGAAAATACCTACTTCGGACTGTACGCAACAGTATCGATAAAGAGTGATGATTCCAGGCCTGAATCCTATTGGAGCGAATCTGCCGTTTTGCACGAGGACTTAAAAACAAAAGGAATTGGGGAGTTAGCGCTTGAAAAAGCCATTCAGAAAGTTGGGCAGGATAAGGTTGAATCCGCAAAGTTGCCGATGATTGTTGAAAACCGTCAGCTGGGACGCATTTTAAGTCCACTGATTTCAGCATTGAACGGTTCTGCCATTCAGCAAAAGAATTCTTTTTTAATTGATAAGCTTGACACGAAAGTGGTATCCGATAAATTGAGTATAACGGATGACCCTTTTATTCCATCCGGAAGAGGATCTCAACTTTTCGACAATGAAGGTTTAGCAGCGAAAAAACGTGCTGTTTTCGAAAAAGGAACATTGAAGACTTATTTTATTGACACCTATTATGCCAGGAAAATGGATGTTCAGCCAACAACAGGTGGCACATCGAATCTTGTTTTCGAGACGGGAGATAAAACCCTGGAGGAGGTGATTGCTTCAACAAAAAAAGGAATATTGGTGCTTGGTTTCAATGGAGGAAATTGCAATGGGTCAACCGGAAACTTCTCTTATGGAATCGAAGGCTTTCTGATCGAAGATGGGAAGCGGACAAAACCGGTGTCAGGCATGAACATTACCGGAAACATGATTGATCTTTGGGGAAATATCCTCGAGGTGGGCAAGGATGTATATGAGAATTCATCCTGGAGAACACCGTCGATTAAATTTGATGCTGTGGATTTTAGTGGCGCATAGCATTGCGGATTTAAAAATATAAGGAAAGGCGCAGCAATGGTTGCGCCTTTCCTGTTTGTGTATTATGTAATCATGTGCAACAAATGTGCGGAAAGCGCATCATATCTTCCCAATAGGCACAATATAAACCTGCTTGTCCAATGTTATTTGCAAAAGGTATTGACCGGATGATAGATGTTGAATGTCTATTGGCTTATTAGAGGCAACAGATGCTTTTTGAAGGACCACCCTACCTTGCATGTCAATCATTTGGAAGTTAGCATTATTGTATTGATCATCAGTCCATTGTATGCTTATAAATTGACTTGAAGGATTTGGATATACCTTAAGTTTAAGAGCTTCTTTATCTTGCAGTCCAACACCGGAACGAACATTAATAATGATTGTGTCACCTGCCATACAGCCATTGAGATCCTTCACACTCAGTTTAATTACATGCCTTCCTAAGCCCATCTCTGATGCGGAAAAATCGTAGGTGCTTTCCCCTGTTATATCGTTCCAGAGGTATTCAACAAAACTGTTGCCTGCATCCAGCGTTTGGGATTCATTTGTTAAAAGCGACAAGCTATCCCCTAAATTAACAGAGGCAGCAGGGTGAATAATAACACCCGATTCTAAACGAACGGTTTTAGCGATGTTTTCAATTGTATCCTGAATGAAGATCGAAACGGGATAATTTCCGGCTGATGCATAACTATGTGAAAAGCTCAAACTGGTGTCTTTTGTTCCATCTCCCAGATCCCATTCAATCTTGTCGGCATCTGCCACGAAGGCCGTAAACTGTACCGAATCACCGAAACAGCTTTTTTGCATATTTGCCTGCAGCTCAGCATACAAAAAGGCAAGTTTTTGAACTGTGTCGGTCACAGCACTGCTCCAAAGGCCTTGTTCGTCTTTAAACTGAACATGAACAAAGTATTCCCCCTTGCTATAAGTTCGTAAATCAAGCGAATCCAGAAAAATCAATTGTTGCGATGAATCCTTTAAGTTTCCATAATGTATTCTGGCATCGTCTAACCAGTACCGATAGGCGACAATTTGTTTGCTTGGATTAACTTGCAGCGCCCGTTTTACAAAAAAACGACTGACAGCAGAGCTAAATAAGCCATTATTATCAGCAAAACGATAGTGTAAGGTGTGTAATCCATTGTTCAGGTGAGTCACATCCAGATTTAGTTTATGATGCATCTCTGCGTCCCTTGTAAGTGGGGTGGAAATCATTGCATCAATGTTATTATCGAACCAATGATCAACGTGTGTAATATATGATGCACTTGGTATACCACTTGTTTTTTTCAAAACAAAAAACTTGCTGATTGTTGAGCTCCAGGTATTTTGAGAGTCTTTAAAACGGTAATGCACGGTGTGTAACCCGGGTTGCATATGAGAGAGTTCGAGGGGTTCCTCCAGATGGATGGAACTGGCATTTTTTAGTGGCTTTAGAAGACGGGCCTGGTAATTATTGTCAAACCAATATTCGAATGAGGTTATTTCCTTTACAATGCCGGTAGTGTTAATTGATGATTTGATGAAAAACTTACTCATGGCTGAACTCCAGTTTCCTTTGGTATCGAGAAAGCGAAAATGGACCGTGTGCAAACCATCTTTAAGAGACGATACATCCAAATCTTTTTGCAGATTGTAGGCGGAAAGATCATCGATGTTGGTCCGTGTTTTCGAATCCAATAAATTATCAAACCAATATTCATATTCGCTCACTAAAATGGAGGATGCATTTCCCTGCAATGTTCGTTTGACAAAAAACTTTGAAATGGTGCCTGCCCATTGGTTATTGTCATCTTTAAAACGGAAGTGGATGGTATGTAAGCCATCGTTGAGGTGATCTACAGGAACATCCATCTCCAAATGCAAATTTATTGCTGCATTTAAGGGAAAGCTATTTTTAGTCTGAAGGTCAGCATCAAACCAGTACTCGCCATAGGATACTTTGTTTTGTGCAAACACAGTGCCGAGGGTGAGTAAAATTAGAATGGTTAAGTGTTTCTTCATAACGCTTGTTTTAGTTCTGTTGAGCAGCAACTTTAATTTCGACGGGTAATAATCCATTGACGGTTTTGCTGCCTATCTTCACCATTTGAATGTGAGGGTTGTGCGGAACAGCGGATGGTTTATAAGGATCATCCGTTCCGTAGATGCCGATGTCTGTTCCATCCGTTCCGGCTCCTAAACCTGAAGAACCTTCAATGAGATGAAAGTCTGCATCATAGTAAAATGCAATACCATCAAAACGAACAAAAATGCTTTCAATGGGCTGCTTGCCAATATTTCCAAATCCATAGTTTGTACTGCCGGGAGATGCGGGATGATCGATAACGAAGAGGTTGTTATTGATTTGAGAACCTCCCAGACCTGTA
>JBFHER010000023.1:0-22965 GCA_041584055.1 Bacteroidales bacterium | reverse complement strand
TAACTGTTGCAGGGGTTTATTGTATACTTTTCTCAAAACATCTATGGTATCATAATGTGCTTTGTCCTGGATGTCTATCATTAAAGGGCGCATGCGCTCGCTTATTTCATTCCTCAATGCATTAAAACCAGTTACCTCTGATTCAAGATACGCGTTCTTAAACGCGTTTACTGAAATTGGTTTGCCGTAATTCACCTGTAGCACAGACCTGAAATCGCCATAACTGGAAAAGTTAATTCCGGTCGGAACCACTTGAATGTTTAAATTAAAGTTGTTCTTTTCTTCTGCGAGAAATGCAATGCGTGGCACACCTTTCTTCAGAGGAAGCAGAAAGCGGGCACCATGATGTTGTGCTTCTGGGAACAAGGCAACACATTGTTTGGCTTCCAGAATTTTGGTGGTGCCATCAAAGGTTTCATCATTGCGGCCAACACTGCCGATGCCATCTCTCACCCGATACACAGGCAACATCTTTATTGATTTTAACAAGAATCGCAGGAATGCTTTTCTGAATATGTCTGCCCGGGCCAGAAAAACAGGTTGTAACGGGGTTGTGAAAATGACTGCCAGAGGATCCATCAGTGCATTTTGATGGTTGGGAGCAATGATTAATGGGACTCCCTTTGGAATATTTTCCTTCCCGGTGACAATTATTTTACGGTAAAAGAGACCATGAATAAATCCAAACCAAAGTTTTAAAACAGCATATAATAAGGACCATCGATGCATCTACCAGAATTTAAATGTGCTGGGTTTGAAAATTGAACGGAACCCTGGAACCAGCACATCTTTTATAGGTTTTTTTGCCAGCAGTCCAGCAATTGTTAAGCCCGAAATAATGTGCCAAATGCCCCACCATGCAGCAATGATGGTCATGCCTCCCAATGCCAGGTCAGGAGGGAAAATTTTTGGATTGAACATCAGGGCCAGTGCCAAACCGGAGTTTTGAATCCCCGTTTCGATGGTTATGGCCCTCCTGTTAGGGCGTGAAACCCGAAATGCAGAGGCAATACTGAATCCGGTAAATAGGGCCAGACCATTATGTACAAGAACGATGAGGAAAATAAGATGGATCACATTTGTAAAATGTTCCCAGTTTGCTGCAAAAGCACCAATAACAATTCCCATGAAAATTAGAATGCTTGCAATGCGAATAGGGCGTACAATTTTTTTCGTTGTCAATGGAAAGTAATACGCAAAAAGCAACCCTAAAACCAGGGGAATTCCCAGCAAAATAAATACGGTTTGGAAAACCTGAAAAGTATCAATTTGCAGTGGCCTGAGCAACGCATCAGCATCCGCTTTTTCATAAAAATTAATGTAAAGTCGGCCCCAAAAGGCGAAATTAAGTGGTGTCATTATAACCGCTGCAGAGGTTGCAAAAGCGGTAAGTGTTACCGAAAGGGCTGCATTTCCTTTTGCCAGTGCCGACATGAAATTTGAAATGTTACCTCCCGGACAGGCAGCGACCAGAATCATTCCCAAAGCGACGGTCGGTGTTGGTCTGATGATGAGTACAAGTAAAAACGTTAAGGCAGGCAGGCCAATGAATTGCGATATGATGCCTGCTAATAGAGGTCTGGGTGTACGTGTGAGATTTTTAAAATCAGCAACCTTAATACCCAACGCAACACCAAACATGATGAGAGCCAGTGCTATGTTTAATGTGTTGACGGCTGCCGCATTGAAATTGATTACAATATGGTCTAATGCCTCAAGAGAGTTTGCCATAATCCTCGTTTTGCATCTCAAAAGATAGTTTCACTTGCAAATGTTGAAAAAATATGGCGTAATTAAAAATGTGACTACTTCAATTACTATAAAAAATGTAATTCACTGAGACATGCTTCAATTTTTACCCAACTATCATGTATGTTATTGTCGAGTCCCACAGAGAAACGTATTAACCCGGGAGATAAGCCCATTGAACGCTGTGTTTCAGCAGGGATTTCTGATGATGTACTGCTTCCTGAACAGCTAAACAACGTTTTGAAATAGCCCAGACTCACAGCAAGCATGCCGACACTTTTTTCTTCCATAAGTTCCATTAGCTGATTGGCCCGCTCATGCGTTCCCATGTCGATGGCAATCATTCCTCCATAACCGAACTCACGATTCATGATGTGTTTTAAAAGTGAGTGCTGAGGATGCTCTTTGAATCCGGGATAGATCACTTTAATTCCAATTTCTTTAAAGCGATGTGCCAGATGATAGGCATTGTGACTGTGTTGCTTCATCCGGAGATGAAGGGTGTGTAAATTTTTTAAAATGCTGGATGAGCGCAAGGGATCAAGCACCGGTCCAAGCAACATGGCTGTGCCTGTAGTTACATCTGACAAAGCACTGATAAAGTCAGAGTTTGCACATATGGCACCGGCCACACAGTCATTCTTTCCATTGATGAATTTCGTCATGCTGTAAACGACAATGTCCGCACCCAGCTGATAGGGAGAAACTATCATTGGACTGAATGTGTTGTCAATCACCAGTTTGATGCCGTTCCCGTTTGCAATTTCTGACAATCGCGGGATGTCAGATACCTGTAGAAGCGGATTCGTAATTGATTCTGTGTAAATAACTTTCGTGTTGGGACGAATTGCATTTATCACTGAACTCAAATCCGTAATGTCTACAAAGGTGACATCAATGTTGAACTTTTGCAGATAATTCTTTAAAAACGCATAAGTTCCGCCATAACTTGTGACACTGGTTATGATATGATCTCCAGTATTGCACAATTGAAGAAGTGTACAGGTGATGGCACTCATCCCTGAAGCAGTGACCCACGCCGATGGGGTTCCTTCCATGGCAGCCATTGCATCAGCCAGGTATTTATTACTGGGATTCCAATGGCGAGAATAAAGAAAACATCCTTCTTGTTTCCCTTCAAAAGTTCCTTCCATTGTATCTGCCTTCAGAAAAGTGAAGGTTGATGAATCTGTGATGGATGGGTTTACTCCTCCAAATTCTCCAAATTGCAGGAGATCGTAAATATTTTTAGCCGGATCAAACATGAGAATAAATTTAAAGTTATGCACTGATGATCTATGATGCTTTCTGAGGCTTAATTTAGAGCATCGTTCACGTTATAACAATGTAATTTGTCAGGTTCTGTTGTTCCCCTATGATTTTATATGAACTGCTTCAATACAGTGTGCCTTTGGTTTGTGAGAGCAATGAGTATAGAATGCTTTCTTGTGCCAAGTCAGCGCATAAGAAAAGCGAATTCGCATCGAATTCACTTTTCTTAATTCAAAATGTATGAATGGTTTTATTTTTCGTTATCAAAGATTTGATTCTCGTCAAGATAGCCGTCAGCAATCACTGTCATCCGAATGTTCTCATTTGTTACCGGTATCATGGACTGTAAAAGGATGGCCGGTACCATCTCAAAGCCATTGTTTACGGTGGCATAGGAGTTCGGAATCCCTTCATTTTTTGCCAAAGCAATGGCCACGTTGGCTGTAGTATGGGCAAGGCTTTCAATAAATTTATAGACGGTCATGGTTTGCTTGCCCTGTACAATGCGTTGACAAGCTTCCAGTTCTGCATCCTGACCGGATAGCAAGACAGTTCCATCCAATTTGTGTTTCGCAAGTGCTTTGTAAGCTCCTTTAGCGATTGCATCACTTGAAGCAATCACTGCATCTATTTCCTTGTTTGTATTAAGATGTGAGTTCAATACCTCATAAGCTACATTTGAATCCCACCTTGAAATGTATTGATCCAAAACGATTTCAATATCCCCTTTCGTAATGAGTGGCTGTAGAACAGTCATTTGTCCCAATCTTAAAAGAGAAGAGTTGTCATCGGTAGGTGAACCTCCCAGAAGTGCGTATTTGCCTGTGGGCTTAATTTTAGTTAGGTAATCGGCCTGTAATTCGCCAACCTTAACATTGTCGAATGAAATATAGAAATCAAGATCACAGTTTTTAATTATCCGGTCGTAAGCTATTACTTTTACGCCTGCGTCCTTGGCCTTTTTTACACTCGAACCTGCCTCGTTACTGTTCACGGGAGCAATAATTAGTACATCCACCCCCCAGTCCAGCAATTCCTGTATGTCTTTTGCCTGAATGGAATCAACGCCATTCGCCATATGAATTTTCACTTTGGCACCATTTTTTTCCAGCGATTCTTTCAGGAAATCACTGTCTTTTGACCACCGTTCATGTCCCGGACCGATGCTGATGCCAACAACAATTTCATTCGATTGATTACAACTTACTAAGAAAGCAAGTAAAAATACTGATACCAGGTATTGAATCTTAAAGCATTTCATAACAAGGGATTTTTATGGTTAACATTTTGTGGGCATGATGGAAAAAGCACACGTTTAAATATAGGGAAAAAAGTATAAAGTAAAAAGTAAAATGTGCATCAATATTGTGGGATGACTTACTTTAGAAATTTTCGGCTGTCAAACAATTGATAGCCCACAAGACGGTCATACCTGGCACCTGGAGGTGTGTGGAAGAAATAGGCCTGATAATCGTTTTCTGTTTGATAAAAATCTGCATCAAATGGTTCCGAGTGCCCAATACTGCTTCCTTTTTTTACAAACTGATAACGGTATTCGTATCTTCCCTGTTTTATTAAAACGGAAGCTTCATAACGATTTTCGTCTATGTTGTAAGCCAATTCAAACTCAGGGCTTATCTGGTTAAGTGTCAACTCTCCGGTTAGATACAATTTCCCCGTAAATTCGGGTGTTTCTTTCGGAACAAAGAAATGCACAAAAATATAATCGCTTTCCAAATCCAATGCTTCCTGATCTGCTTCCTGGCGCCTTATGACAGATCTTCCGTTAATGTCTTGACGTTCACTGTAACTTTTTGAGCTTGATGGCTCGTAGGGATGCAGCACGAAATGCTCAAAGGGGCGCTGATAATCAATGTATGCAACGCCATGGCCTGAATATTTGGACGTGCTAGCATCAAAGTAGAAATATTCATTTCCACCCTCAAAGGCCAGTTCGCTGTTTTTTGTATACGTTAGGTAGCCTGGCCTTGTGAACGTGGGTTTTATATTAAATAATTCATTGTCGCGCCTGTTGTTTTGTCGAATTACAAGATTGGTTTCATGTAGGGGGGCATCAATGGTGTAATCCTGCGTATTGACGGCAATCTCTAATTGTTGATAATGATTCCGGAATCCTTTTTCTGAATTGTAATTAATCGTGGGTGAAATATCAACCAGATTTTCATAAACATAAAAACATGCTGTCAATATGGGTTGTCGTTCGTCCTTCTCATAAACCACAAGTGCATAAACCCCGGATTTTTTTATTGTCATGGTTTCATTGGGAATGCTCAGGGAATAATGAATATAATTAACGTTTGTATTGAAGGAATAATTATAATCCTCAATGTAGTTACGATGCATGCCCTGAATGTATTCTGAGGTGCTTAATCCGGAAGGTTTATGATTCGCATTGCAATGGATGAGTTTGTATTGGTATGATTTTTCTTCGTTCATAAGTGCATCGAAGGATACTGCAATTGTTCTGTCACCCCCCAGTTCAATGGCCGGATATGAAAGCGGCCAACCGGATTGATGAATTTTTAAGGTTTTAATATCAGGCGAAAATATTTTATCAGAATAAGATTCCTGTGAAAAAGCAGAAAAACTACTTAGGCTTAAAAATAGTATATAAATATATGTATTTGTAAACATATTGTTATTAGTGAGTTATACGTGAACCTGTTTATATTAAAGAAATATATCTTCAATTAACGTGCAAAGTTTATGATTTAGTACCAAAAAATTATACTTTTGCACAATCTTTTATGAAATTTTCAATTATTCCTTACATATGGCGGAAATCATAAAAATAAAGAAGGGGTTGGACATCAATCTTATTGGAAGGGCAGAAATGCACCTTGCCAATACGCCGACCACTGAATTATTCGCAATTAAACCGACTGATTTTCATGGTTTGACACCCAAATTGCTTGTTAAGCCAGGAGAGAAAGTAAAGGTTGGAACACCTCTGTTTTATGATAAGTACAATCCTGAAGTGAAATTTGTTTCTCCGGTAAGTGGGGAATTGATGGATGTTATCAGGGGAGAACGAAGACGTGTTCTGGAAGTGGTGGTGAAATCTGATGGGAAAGACGCTTCGGAGGAATTCGGTAAAGCAGATCCATCAAAGTTAAAAGCAGATGATGTCATCGCAAAATTGCTTGAGTCGGGGCTATGGCCTTTTATCAAGCAACGGCCTTACGATGTGATCGCGAAGCCCGGCGTAAAACCGCAGGCGATCTATGTTTCGGGTTTCGATTCATCGCCGCTGGCACCCGATTACGATTTTATCTGTTCTAAAAACACACAAGCCTTACAAACCGGATTTGATGCATTGTCAAAAATTGCAAAGGTTAATCTGGGCATTGATGGTGGAGCCGCTTCTAAAGTAATGAAAGCGGTGAGAGGTGTACATCAGTTTATGTTCCAGGGACCACATCCTGCCGGAAACGTTGGTGTTCAAATTCATCACATCCAACCAATTAATAAAGGTGATTTGGTTTGGACTGTGAATGTTCAGGACGTAATCGCTATCGGACAACTTTTCTTAACCGGTACATTTGATGCTTCACGTATCATTGCCTTAACAGGATCTGAAGTTGTGAATACAGCTTACTACAAGGTGAAGCTTGGTATATCAATCGAAAAGATCGTCACCGGTAATGTAAAAACAGATGGAGCACTTCGGTTTATAAGTGGCAATGTTCTGACAGGAGAGAAGATCACAGAGAAAAGTTATCTTGGGGCCTATCATCATCAGATTACAGTTATGCCGGAAGGTGAAGCATCTGATTTTGTAGGATGGGCCAACCCAGGTTTTAATAAATACAGTGTACACAATACTGTGATGTCGAAATTCTTTGCCCGTAAACCATGGCGATTGGATGCTAGAATTAATGGCGGTGTACGTGCATTTGTTACATCCGGAGAATACGAAAAAGTATTTCCAATGGATATCCTGCCAGAGTTTCTTTTAAAATCAATGATTGTAAAAGACATTGACAAGATGGAGCAATTGGGAGTTTACGAGGTTGCACCTGAAGACTTTGCATTGTGTGAAGTGGTTTGTACCTCTAAAATTGATTCTCAGGCAATTGTTCGTGAAGCACTGGATTTGCTGATTGAAGAATTGGGATAAGGTAGTATAGTAATAATTAAAAATATCAAGCCTTGAAAGCATTAAAAAAGTTTTTTGATAATATAGAACCACAATTCGAGAAGGGTGGAAAGCTTGAAAAGCTGCATTCTGTATACGACGGTTTCAGAACGCTTGCTTTTGTGCCTGAAACCACTGCAAAAAGGGGAGCGCATGTCCGTGATTATCACGATATGAAACGGAATATGATCACAGTGGTTTATGCACTGATTCCTGCACTTTTGTTGGGGATGTACAATGTGGGATTCCAGCATTTTATGGCCATGGGTGAAACGGCCAGTTTGCTGGAAATGTTCGGTTACGGATTTATTAGAGTTCTGCCTTTGATCATTGTGTCTTATACGGTTGGATTGGGTGTTGAGTTTTATTTTGCTCAAATTCGAGGACACGAGATACAGGAGGGTTTCCTTGTGACGGGGATGCTTATTCCCTTAATTGTTCCCATCGATGTACCATTGTGGCAGGTTGCAATTGCAACTGTTTTTGCAGTTATTTTTGCAAAGGAAGCATTCGGAGGTACAGGGATGAACGTGTTTAATGTTGCCCTGATAACCCGCGCCTTCTTATTCTTTGCCTACCCCTCTAAAATGTCTGGAGACTCAGTCTGGGTGAGGGGAATAGAAAAAGGAGCTGCATTACCTGATACATTTACCGGGGCGACACCCCTTGCACAGGCAGCTGCAACACCCAGCGGTTCAAGCGTGAGTATTGTGGATGGAATCGGTGATCCGGTATCACTTTGGGACATGTTTCTTGGATTAATTCCGGGTTCACTTGGTGAAACCTCCACATTGGCCATTCTTATTGGTGCCCTTGTGTTGATTATCTCAGGTGTTGGAAGCTGGAAAATAATGACAGGTGTGTTTGTGGGTGGATATGCAATGGCATTGTTACTCAATGCCGCAGCCGGCGACAACGCGTACATGGCAATGCCCGCACATTATCATTTGATTCTGGGAGGATTTGCGTTTGGAGCTGTATTTATGGCAACCGATCCGGTAACAGCAAGTCGTACTGAGTGTGGAAAATGGATTTATGGAATACTGATTGGAGTGCTCGCAATCATCATTCGGGTTGTGAATCCGGCGTATCCTGAAGGGGTGATGCTGGCGATTCTCATCATGAATATTTTTGCGCCGCTGATTGATCATGTATTCGTTTCAATGAATATTAAACGTCGCTTAAAGCGCGCAAATGTTAACGCCTAAAAGAATAGAGTTATGAACAGAGACAGTAATGTTTATACATTCATATATGCATCGGTACTGGTAATCGTTGTGGCTGCAGTGTTGTCGTTTGCCGCCATGAGCCTAAAGCCAACGCAGGATAAAAACATCGAGGTTGCCACAAAAACCGATATCCTTAAATCGGTGAACATTGCAAGTACCTTTGAAGATGCTGAGCTTAAGTATGATAAGTTTATTACTGATGCATATATTATAAACTCAAAAGGAGTCAAAGAGCAAGGTGAGGCTTTCGATGTGGAATTGAAGGTAGAAATTGATAAAGATATTGCAGATAGGAAATTGCCGGTTTTTGTGAGTACACTTGAATCTGGTGAGAAAAAATACATCCTTCCTGTTAGAGGGAAAGGTTTATGGGGTCCAATCTGGGGATATGTTGCACTGAACGAAGACAAGCATACGATTTATGGTGCCACCTTTGCTCATAAGTCAGAAACACCTGGTTTGGGTGCCGAGATAGAGAAGGAGTTCTTTCAGGTTCAGTTTAAAGGGAAGCAGTTGCTTGAAAATGGAAAAGTGAAATTTGCCGTTGTCAAAGGTGGTGCTGCTGAAGGTGATAACTATGGGGTTGATGCAATTTCAGGTGGAACAATTACCAGCAAGGGATTGGAAGACATGTTGCTCGACTGCCTGGGTGCGTATGAAATTTTCTTGAACAATTAAAATAGAGAGATATGAGTCAGTTATTTGGATCAAAAGAAAAGAAGATACTTTTCAATCCGCTGAGTAAAGAGAATCCAATTATTGTTCAGGTATTGGGTATTTGTTCTGCTCTGGCGGTAACTGTAAAGCTTGAACCTGCCGTGGTAATGACCTTGTCGGTGGTTGCGGTATTGGCTTTTTCAAATGTAATTATTTCTCTGCTTCGGAATGGTATTCCAAACAGAATTCGCATCATCGTTCAACTGGTGGTGGTAGCAGCTTTGGTAATCCTGGTGGATCAGGTCCTGAAAGCATATGCTTATGAGGTAAGTAAGCAGCTGTCTGTATTTGTGGGACTGATTATTACAAACTGTATCATCATGGGACGTCTTGAGGCATTTGCCTTGGCCAACAAACCATGGCCATCCTTATTGGATGGTGTTGGTAATGGCCTGGGATATGGTGTGATTCTTGTCCTGGTGGCATTTTTCCGTGAATTGTTCGGTTCTGGAACTGTTTTTGGATTTCAGGTTATTCCGGATGCCGTTTACGAATTGGGGTATATGAACAATGGATTGATGATTCTTCCTCCCATGGCTTTGTTCCTGGTAGGTGCGATCATCTGGGTGCACAGAAGTAGAAATAAAGACCTTCAGGAGTCTCATTAAGAATAAACACAAAATTAGTATTGATGGAAAATTTACTCAATATATTTGTCAAGTCGATCTTTATCGACAACATGGTATTTGCGTACTTTCTTGGAATGTGCTCGTACCTTGCAGTTTCCAAAAGCGTTAAAACAGCCAACGGACTTGGACTAGCTGTAATCTTTGTTTTGGTGATCACGGTTCCGGTGGATTATCTGCTTGAAACATATATCCTGAAAGAAGGCGCCATGGCCTGGATTAGTCCTTCCCTTGCCGATGTGGATTTGAGCTTTTTGAGTTTCATAATGTTTATTGCCATCATTGCATCCATGGTTCAACTGGTCGAAATGGTCGTTGAGAAATTTGCACCAGCACTCTATGCATCGCTGGGGATTTTCTTGCCACTGATCGCTGTTAACTGTGCCATTTTGGGAGGCTCCCTGTTTATGCAGGAGAAAGGTTTTTCAAATGTAGGTGAGGCAACCACTTACGGATTGGGAAGTGGTGTTGGATGGTGGTTAGCCATCATCGGGATCGCAGCCATTCGTGAAAAAATTAGGTATTCCGACATCCCAAAACCCTTACGAGGTTTAGGCATCACGTTTATTGTGACCGGTCTGATGGGAATGGCATTCATGGGATTTATGGGAATAAAACTTTAATTGTAAAACATTAATCAGATATAAGCTATGGTTTTCTTAGCATCACAAGCTGTAACAATTGGCGTTAGCATCGGAATTTTTCTTCTGATCATACTGCTACTTGTTTCAATTCTTCTTTACGCAAAAACAAAGCTAACGCCTTCAGGTGAAGTTGAAATTAATATCAATGAGGGAGAAAAGGTTTTAAAGGTAGGACAGGGGCAAACCTTGTTGTCAGCCTTAACGAACAACAAAATCTTTCTGCCATCGGCGTGCGGTGGAGGTGGATCGTGTGGCATGTGTTGTGCCCAGGTTGAATCGGGCGCAGGAACAATTCTTCCAACTGAAACGGGTTTCTTTACGCGTAAGGAACAAAACAATAACTGGCGACTTGCTTGTCAGGTGAAGGTGAAGGACGATATTTCCATGAGAATCCCACAGGAAGTGATGGGCATCAAGAAATGGGAATGCGAAGTGGTTTCAAACGACAATGTGGCAACCTTTATCAAAGAATTCGTGGTTCGTTTGCCTGAAGGTGAAATTCTGGACTTTAAATCAGGTGGTTACATTCAAATAGATGTGCCCAAAATTGAAGTTGATTTCAAGGATATAGAAGTTGGTGGAACATGGAAAGATGAATGGGATCAGTTGGGAATCTTTAACTTGAAGATGAAAAATCCAGAACCAACCTATCGTGCATATTCAATGGCAAACCACCCTGCTGAAGGAAACATTGTGATGTTGAATATTCGTATTGCGACCCCACCATGGGACCGTGAACGAGGAACCTTCCAGAATGTAAATCCGGGGATCTGTTCTTCGTTTATATTCTCACGAAAAAAAGGGGATAAAGTGACGATATCCGGCCCTTATGGTGAATTCTTTATTAAACCGACAGAGCGGGAAATGATGTTTATCGGAGGTGGTGCAGGGATGGCACCTATGCGTTCTCATATCTTCCATCTGTTTAAAACTGTAAAAACAGGAAGACCTGTTACCTTCTGGTATGGAGCACGTTCAATGAAGGAGGTTTTCTATAAGGACGAATTTGATGCAATTGCTGCAGAGTTTCCAAATTTCTCATGGAATTTAGCATTGTCTGAACCCTTGCCTGAAGATAATTGGGAAGGACCTACCGGATTTATACATCAGGTGATTCATGATAATTATTTGATTCAGCACGAAGAACCGGAGGATATTGAATTTTATATCTGTGGACCCCCAATGATGAACTCAGCTGTAACAAAAATGCTGTACGATCTGGGTGTGCCGGATGAAATGGTTGCATTCGATGATTTCGGATCATAAATACAAAATAAAAAAAAGGAGGTCTTCTTAAGATCTCCTTTTTTATTGCCGCCAATATTGTTTAATGGTGCAGTACGAATATGCTATGCCATTGTTAATAAATAGAAAAAGCCCAATGATGCTCCAGCCAATAACACAATGAGTACATATTCCAAGACTGCCAACCAAAACAGTTGCCTCTTTTTGTCCAAAGCAGCAAACGATTGTTTAATTCGCTTTATCATCTAACAGTCATTTAATAGTTCAACTTAACAAATAACGGGAAATTGTACTAAACCTGATGTGACAAATATCCCAAAAAGTGCAATATATTTACCATTTACAAGAAAATGAAAAAAAAGGCTTAAGTTACAAGTTGTAATTCGTAATCCTCTCTGTTGTAGTGATTTGTGGTTTGTTTTGAGATGAATCTTGCATCGTGTGGGACGATTATTGCACTCGCGGGCGCGAAAAGTTAATATTCTATCTCAAAAAAAATGCAAGTGTTAATAGCTTGTTTAAATTCTGTTCTCTAAGATTTTGGATAGTTTTAAAAAATGTGTTCATTTTGTTTGATTCAGTGGATAGGTACGTGAGGTAGCCGCACTCTTAATCCCTTCGCATTTTAGAAGTTATAAGTGATATGACAGCGCAATATTCAGAAGATTCTATACGGACATTAGATTGGAAAGAACACATCCGGTTACGACCCGGTATGTACATTGGTAAGTTGGGAAATGGTAAATATGCCGATGATGGAATATATGTTCTGCTAAAGGAAGTTATGGACAATACCATTGATGAATTTATGATGGGAAACGGGCGTAAAGTGGAAGTCGATATTTCCGATACGGGCCGTGTCTCTATTCGTGATTATGGTCGTGGTATTCCACTGGGAAAGGTGGTTGATGTTGCTTCAAAAATGAATACAGGCGCAAAATACGATTCAAAAGTATTTAAAAAGTCTGTGGGGCTCAATGGTGTTGGGATTAAAGCCGTGAATGCCTTGTCCAGTTATTTCTTTGTACAGGCATTTCGTGAGGGAGACACAAAGCCTGTTGAGTTCTCGAGAGGTAATGTTGTTGAAGAATTTAAAATTACAAAAACCGATGAGGAAAATGGGACACTTGTAATTTTTGAACCCGACATTGGCATATTTGGTGATTATAAATACCGGCTTGAACACATTGAATCATTGCTGAAGAATTATGTTTATCTGAACACGGGATTATCCATTTATCTCAATGGGAATCGATATTATTCGAAGCACGGTTTACTTGATTTGCTAAATGATACAATGACCGCTCCAGGTCTGTATCCGATCATACACCTGAAAGGGGAGGATATCGAGATTGCAATGACCCATGCCAATCAGTATGGAGAGGAATACTATACTTTCGTAAATGGCCAACATACAACCCAGGGGGGGACACATCAGATCGCGTTTCGGGAAGCTGTTGTGAAAACCATACGGGAATTTTACAATAAGAATTTTGATCTTGCAGATATCAGAAACGGTTTAATCGCTGCAGTGAGCGTGAAAGTAGAGGAACCGGTCTTTGAGTCCCAGACAAAAACGAAGCTTGGTTCAAAAGACATGGGGCCCAATGGACCATCTGTTCGTCAGTTCATCGTGGATTTTGTGAAAAAGGAATTGGATAATTACCTCCACAAAAACCCGGAAGCTGCCGATATCATTCAACGGCGAATCATGGATTCGGAACGGGAACGAAAAGCCATTGCCGGGGTGAAGAAAATTGCGAAGGAAAGGGCAAAAAAAGCCAATCTTCATAATAAAAAATTACGCGACTGCCGTGTTCATATGAATAATCGTAAGAGCGATGATGAACGGGAAAGCATGATCTTTATAACAGAGGGAGATTCCGCGAGTGGCTCCATCACAAAAGCAAGAAATGTAAATACACAGGCTGTGTTCAGCTTAAGGGGAAAGCCTTTAAATACCTTCGGATTAACAAAGAAGGTGGTGTATGAGAATGAGGAGTTCAATTTACTTCAGGCAGCTTTGAACATCGAAGAAGACATGGAATCCCTTCGTTACAATAAGGTGATTATTGCAACCGATGCGGATGTTGATGGCATGCATATACGGCTGTTGTTGATTACATTCTTTCTTCAGTTTTTTCCGGAATTGGTAAGGAAAGGTCATGTGTATATTTTACAAACACCTTTGTTTCGGGTTCGAAATAAAAAGAATACGATTTATTGCTATTCAGATGATGAGCGTAAAAAGGCAATTAAGAAATTATCACCGGATCCTGAAATAACACGTTTTAAAGGGCTTGGAGAGATATCTCCTTCAGAGTTTCACCATTTTATTGGTGAAGAGATGCGCCTGGATCGTGTGCAGTTGAAGAAGGATGACCATGTTGGGGAGTTGCTGACGTTTTACATGGGTAAAAATACTCCTGACAGACAAACGTTTATCATCGATAATCTGGTTATTGAGGAGGACTTGGTAGAAAATTGATTAAGTATTGAATATGAGCGACAAAGATAAGCCATTGGATAATATACCGGAAGAGGAGAAATCTGAAATAGAGAATGTGCCTGCTGCGGATCTGCCCACAGACGCAGATGAGGCAAGTAAACATTTTGAAGATAATGGGCAGGTTCATTTGTCGGGCATGTATCAGGAGTGGTTTCTGGATTATGCATCATATGTGATTCTTGAACGTGCAGTTCCTCATGTAAATGATGGTTTAAAGCCGGTTCAGCGTCGGATATTGCATTCCATGAAGCGAATGGATGATGGCCGGTATAATAAAGTGGCTAACATCATTGGCCATACAATGCAGTTTCATCCGCATGGTGATGCGTCTATTGGTGACGCGCTTGTTCAACTTGGACAGAAAGAATTGCTAATTGATGCTCAGGGAAACTGGGGAAATATCTTTACAGGTGACAGTGCAGCAGCACCACGTTACATAGAAGCCCGCTTGTCGAAATTTGCGCTGGATGTCACGTTTAGTCCTAAGGTCACCGAATGGAAAGCTTCATACGACGGCAGAAACAAGGAGCCATTAACGCTTCCTGTAAAATTTCCTTTGTTGCTTGCGCAGGGCGTGGAAGGGATTGCAGTTGGTCTGGCATCTAAAATATTGCCGCATAATTTTAATGAACTGGTGGATGCGGCCGTTAACTATCTTCAGGGAAAGGATTTTGAGATCTTCCCGGATTTTCTGACCGGAGGTTACATCGATGTGAGTCGCTACAATGACGGTTTGAGAGGCGGTACGGTGAAGGTACGTGCGAAAATCACAAAACAGGATAATAAAACACTGATCATACAGGATATCCCTTTTGGTAAAAACACCACAAGTCTTATTGAGTCAATCTTAAAAGCAAACGAAAAGGGAAAGATTAAGATCAAGAAGGTGGATGATAATACTGCAGCAGAGGTTGAGATTCTGGTGCATTTGGCATCCGGTACATCTTCCGATAAAACCATCGATGCGCTGTATGCTTTTACCGATTGTGAGGTGAGTATTTCTCCAAACTGCTGCGTCATTGAAAATAACAAACCACGTTTTATCGGTGTAAGTGACGTTTTGCGCATCAATGCTGATAATACTGTTCAGGTCTTAAAACAGGAATTACAGGTCCGTCAGCAGGAACTTGAAGAGCAGTGGCATATGTTATCCCTAGAAAAGATTTTTATTGAAGAAGGTATTTACAAGGACAAGGGTTACGAGAACGCAAAAGATAGGGATGAAGCAATTAAGCATATCGATTCCAGACTGGAACCTTTTAAAATGCAGTTTATCCGGGAGGTGACCACAGAGGATATAGTTAAGCTTTTCGAAATAAAAATGGGCCGCATTCTGAAGTTCAATGCAGAAAAAGCAACAGAACGTCTGCTTGCCATCGAAAAGGAAATAAAAAAGGTAAAAAGCAATATCAAAAATATTGTGTCTTTTACGATTGATTGGTTTAAAGGTATAAAAACAAAATATGGTGCTGGATTTCCACGAAAGACCGAAATCCGAAGCTTTGAAAACATCATTGCATCCAAAGTGGTTGTCGCCAACGAAAAACTGTACATCAACCGGGAAGAAGGTTTCATTGGAACCACACTCAGGAAGGATGAATTCGTGTGTAATTGTTCGGATATAGATGATGTACTGATCATTTATAAGGATGGTCGCTATTTGATTACAAAGGTTTCTGAAAAACAGTTTGTAGGCAGCAACATTATCTACATTAATGTGTTTAAGAAAAACGATAAACGTACCGTGTATAACATGGTCTATCGGGATGGCAGAGATGGAAATTATATGATGAAACGTTGCTTTATTGATGGTCTTACACGGGATAAAGAATATAACCTCACGAAAGGAACCCCTGGTTCAAGGATCATTTATTTTACAGCAAACCCTAACGGTGAGGCCGAAGTTATACGCGTGAATCTAAAACCAAAACCAAGGGTTCGTACGCTTGTGTTTGAACAGGATTTTAGTGATCTGGCAATAAAGGGAAGAGGGGCAGCCGGAAATATTTTGTCAAAAGTGGATATCCACAAAATAGCTTTGAAGCATAAAGGGGTTTCAACACTGGGTGGACGAAAAATTTATTTCGATCAGGACGTATTCAGACTTAATTCGGATAAACGTGGCATCTATCTGGGTGAGTTCTCAGGCGAGGATAAAATACTTGTAGTCAATAAAAATGGTTCTTTTTACGTGACCAATTTTGATTTATCAAATCATTATTCATCTGATATCGCCATCATTGAGAAATTTAATCCTGATAAGGTTTGGTCAGTGGCTTTGTGGGATGCTGATCAGGGTTTCTATTATGTGAAACGTTTCCAAATGGAAGCTTCTTTGAAACAACAATCGTTTATCGGGGATAATCCTGAATCGAAGTATAAGGTCCTTTCTGTCAGGGATTATCCACAGTTTCAGGTGCGTTTTGCGGGTAGGGATAAAGATCGGGAACCCATCAATATTGATGTTGAGAATTTTATAGGTGTAAAGAGTTTCAAAGCGAGAGGTAAAAGGCTTACGACGTTGAAGGTCGGTGGAATCGAGGAGATTGAGCCTGTACGTGAAGATGAGCGTAAGGACCTTGAAGCACCGATTGAAAAGGGAGCCGATTTAAAGGAACAGCCGGAAGAAAAGAAATCAGAGGATAAAGATGAGGATGATAATGATATTCAAATGAAGTTGTTTTAGTATGATGCGGATTTACTTAATAGGATTTATGGGTTGCGGTAAAACTACCTGGGGGAGAAAGTTGTCTACACAAATGAATCTGGCGTTTATTGATCTCGATAAATACATCGAAGAGCGTATGTTTATGACGGTTCCTGAAATCTTTGAAAAGATGGGGCAGGATGAGTTTCGTAAAATCGAGCGCAAATATTTACAGGAGGTTTCTGAGTTGGATAATGTAATTATCTCAACAGGAGGCGGAGCACCTTGTTTCTTTGATAATATTCAGTATATGAATGCGCATGGTTTAACAATCTACATGAATCTTAGCGAAGCCCTACTTGTTACACGCCTCACAAATTCGAAAAACAAACGTCCCCTCGTGGATGGTAAAACCGGTGACGAATTACTTGCCTATATTACCGAGATGCTTGCTTACAGAAATCAATTCTACAAGCAGGCGCATTTCATCATGAATCCCATTGAATACAGCATAGAAACCCTTGCAGAAGAGATTCAGAAGCGCATGGATGCGGCAGATTCTTAGGCGAGATTTCGTGTTTTTTTTCGATCATCGATTTTTGGTCTTAGGATGGCGTGAAGCAGGCAGGTGAAGGCATGTCGAAACGTCTGTGGAGATCTTGGTTTGCTTTTTGGCTAAGGTAATTGCTAAGTGATGGTCGTTTAATGCATTTCAGGACAGGTGCATTTTTTAATATTTTTGCAGGGGCATAAATCGTTTTCAACAATCAAAATTAAAAAATGCAAACCCACAGCTACCTTTATTCCTTTAACTACAACTTTCACCATCGCGATTTATGCAATCTGGAAGCCAGACAACTTTTTGGCGAAGAGGAAATAGATAAGCTGCTGTTTACTGATATTAAGCAGGAGCCGTCCATGAGTGCATTTATAAAATGCCGATTTGAGATTATATCAGTCTCTCAGAATTATACGGATCTCTTGCAAAATATTGCGAACGAAAATATTCATTTGGACGGATTTAAAGTGGAATACTTGCTATTGGAAGGCGATCCCACCGGCTATGTGGAACGATTGGAAAAGTTAAGGGATATTGGCTATCAAATAAATGGGACACCCGATTACATGAAGCCATCCGTCATATACAGTGTATGTCATTATCAAAATAGATGGTACTTTGGACTGTTAGTAAAAAAAGAGCCGGATTGGTACAAACACAAGAATAAACCTTATTCTTTTAGTAATTCCATCAACATGAAAATAGCAAAAGCTTTGGTGAGCATTGCGTCGAAAGGCGATAAAACAAGTACGCTCTTAGATGCTTGCTGTGGGGTAGGAACGGTTGTGTTGGAGGCCTGTTATTCAGGATTTAATATCGAAGGATGCGACATAAACTGGAAAGCGTTTAACAATACCAGACAAAATCTGGCTCACTACAACTACAGCGCTAAATTATATAACTCTGATGTAAAGGAGCTCAATAAAAAGTACGATGCTGCAATTGTTGACCTTCCTTATAATCTGTACAGTTGTTCAACAGACGCAATTTCATTACACATCATAACATCTGCAGCCGAGCTTAGCTCCCGTATTGTAATTGTTTCTATTTCCGACATCGAACCACTCATTTCCTCGGCTGGACTGAAAATATCAGATTTCTGTGTGGTGGAGAAAAAAGGAAAATCAAGCTTTGCCAGAAGTGTTTGGGTTTGTGAAAAGGAAAGGGCTCATATAATTCCCTAAAATTATTACGATACATCCGTCTTAATGAATTGAACATTCTACCCTGTTTTACTGTATTCGTATAAAATCATAAACAATGAAACTAAAAATAGCAGATCAGGCTTTTTTAATTGGCGGAGCAAGCAGTGGTTTTGGTTTGGCAATTAGTGAACTTTTAATCGCTGAAGGAGCTACTGTACTGGGCGTTGCAAGAGGTTTGGAAAAATTACAGGAGCTGGAACAAAAATATCCCGGTAAGTTTATTGGCATTCAGGGAAATCTTGCTGAAGATACAACGGTCCAAAAGGCCGTTGAAGCAAGCTTTGCCCATCTTATTTGTGGTGTCGTGGTCAACGCTGGTGGTCCGCCTGCCATGAAGTTTGACGAAACGTCCCTGACAGATTGGGACAGTGCTTACGCTAATATTTTACGATGGAAAGTGAATCTCACCAAACAATTGTTGCCTCTTTTTAAGCAACAGGGCTATGGTCGTATGGTATTTATTGAGAGTTCTTCGGTAAAGCAGCCCATGGAGAATTTGGTGCTTAGTACCTCGCTTCGTCTTGCCGTTGTTGGCCTTGTGAAAACTTTATCACAGGAAGAAGCCGGTCAGGGCATTAACTTCAATATTCTGGCACCAGGTTCGCACGAAACACCTGCTATCAATCGTTTAATTGAAAAGAAAGCAAGTATGGAGAATAGCTCGTTCGGGAAGGCAAAGTCGGCTTTTCTGGAGGCAATGCCATCCAATAAGCTAGGTTCACCTGAAAACTTTGGAAGTCTGGCCGTATGGCTGCTTTCTCCCCTGTCAGAATTCGTCAACGGACAAGTATTTGCCGTTGAAGGAGGAACCGTGAAGTCCACACTCTAGCAGCATGAATCCAGGGCTAAAATTTATATTGTCTCTATATTGGCCTTATTGAATCTGTCAATTTCAACTATGTTTGCTGTTTTTTATTGGGAGAAATCAAGATAAAATTCTTGCCGTGGATTACTATGGTTAAAGCAAAACTTTTAGGTCATTATTCGTAGAATACCTTGGATATTACTACTTTTGCAGCCGTTTATTATAAGTTATGGGAGCGAAAGAAGAAATAGGCAGACGGAGAACATTTGCAATTGTAAGTCACCCTGATGCAGGTAAAACAACTTTAACTGAAAAGTTTCTGTTGTTTGGTGGCGCAATTCATGTTGCCGGTGCAGTCAAATCTAACAAAATAAAGAAGACTGCAACATCCGATTGGATGGAGATTGAAAAACAGCGTGGAATCTCGGTTGCTACGTCGGTGATGGGATTTGAATACAATGATCATAAAATTAATATTTTAGACACTCCCGGTCACCAGGATTTTGCTGAAGATACCTTTCGTACCCTCACTGCAGTTGATAGTGTGATAATCGTGGTGGATGTCGCCAAGGGCGTGGAGGCGCAGACACGAAAACTCATGGAGGTATGTCGCATGCGAAAAACACCGGTCATCGTATTTGTCAATAAGATGGACCGCGAAGGAAAACATGCGTTTGAACTTCTGGACGAGCTTGAAGCTGAATTGCAAATCAAAGTAAGACCGCTGAGCTGGCCAATTAACATGGGTCCACAGTTTAAAGGCGTTTACAACTTATATGAAAACGATTTGCGTCTCTTCGATCCAAGTAAGCAAGTGGTGACTGAACAAGTGCAGGTGCGCCTGGAGGATGAAAACCTTGATCAGATGATCGGAGAAGATGACGCAGCTCAACTAAGAGAAGACGTTGAGTTGATTGATGGTGTTTATCCTGAATTCAATATTGCAGAGTATATGGCCGCGAATGTGGCTCCGGTGTTCTTTGGTAGCGCACTTAACAATTTTGGTGTGAAGGAAATGTTGGATTGTTTTGTGAACATTGCTCCTTCTCCTTTGCCTTCAGAGGCTGAAGAAAGAGAAGTTTCTCCCTATCAGGAAGGATTTACCGGTTTTATATTTAAGATCCATGCCAACATGGATCCAAATCATCGCAATCGCCTTGCATTTGTGAAGATCTGCTCCGGAAAGTTTGAACGGAATACGAATTATAAGCACATCCGCCTGGGTAAGCAGTTGAAGTTTTCCAGTCCAACGGCTTTTATGGCTCAAAAAAAATCAATCGTGGATGAGGCGTGGGCAGGTGACATTGTTGGTTTGCCTGATTCCGGTAATTTTAAGATCGGGGATACCCTTACCTCGGGAGAGGAGCTTCATTTTAAAGGATTGCCAAGTTTTTCACCTGAAATGTTTAAATACATTGAGAATGCCGATCCTATGAAGTCAAAACAATTGGCTAAGGGCATCGATCAACTTATGGATGAAGGTGTGGCACAGTTGTTTGTGAATCAATTCAATGGTCGTAAAATTATTGGAACGGTGGGGCAGCTGCAATTTGAAGTGATCGAATATCGTCTGTTACACGAATACAATGCAAAATGCCGCTGGGATCCTATCGCCCTGTACAAGGCTTGCTGGTTTAAAAGTGAAAACCCCGAAAGCATCAAAGATTTTAAAAAGCGAAAAGCACAATACATTGCTAAAGATAAGCATGGACGCGATGTATTCCTGGCTGATTCTGCATATATGCTGCAAATGGCGCAGTCGAGTTTTAAGGATATTCAGTTTTTCTTTACTTCAGAATTTTAAATCGGTTTTATTTTCTATTTTTGTGATTAAGGCATTGCTTTACTGCTTAACACGTGAATATGGATAAAACCGCAGTCAGACTTGTTTCTGCATTTGATACCATTGATGAATTGGTTTTTTGTTGGCTAATGTTAACCCTTCCTTTTGGATGGCAGCTTTCAATTATCCCAAATATACTTTTTCTTGTTTTAATATTCCGAAAAGTCATACTGGAACATAGCCGTCCCGGCAGAGAAAAAATGTTGTTTTTTGCACCATTTTTATTGTATTTGCTGGCAAACCTCATTTCTTTGATATATGCCGAAAATGCAGGTCGGGGAGGAGACATGATCTTTTCTCGTCTGAATATGTTTATTCTTCCGCTCGGGCTTACCTTTGTTGATTTTAAACCAGGACTGGCACGACGGGGAATGCGGTTTTTTATCCTGGGAACAATGATTGCAGTGATTGTCTCGCTCGTATTGTCATTGGCCAATTCTGTGATTCTTCAGGACCAAATGCTTTGTATTGCACCATTCTTTGAACCAGCCAAAAATATGATCATGGATACAGATATTCATACAAATCATTTTTTTGGAGTGAATGTTTCTCCATTTATGCATCCTGCTTATTTCGGTTTGATAATATGTATCGCTATCATTGGCCTTTTAAACAGTTATACCAATGAGTCTCAATCCTGGATCATTCAAAAAGCAGGCATTCCCGGGTTTGTTTTTATGAGTCTGATGCTTGTCTTGTTGTCTACCAACGGTATGATTGTTTCAGCAATAATTCTGATTGGATATATTTTTGTGTTCGCTGCATTGAATAAACAGAAACTGGATATGTTCTCTTCATGGTTGGTGGTTCTGGGAATTTTGCTTGCTACTGGTTTGTATTTTAATCCGCAGGTACAAACCGTAATGGGAGCTGAACCTGCCACTTCATTGCTTGCAAGACAGAAAGCAACGGAAGCAAGTGTGCTCATCATCAAAGAGCATCCTGTTTTGGGTGTGGGACTGGGTGACCTGAATTCTGAATTGATTAAGGTGTATACTGAAAAAGGCTATCATGATCATGCAAAATCCATCCTGAATCCGCACAATCAGTTTCTGCAAAGCTATGCATCACTTGGCTTGTTAGGAATCATAGCGCTGATCTGGATGTTTGGAGTCCTTATTGTGTATGGCATCAGATATAAATCAATGATGATTATTGGATTTGCTCTGGTAACAATAAGTGGATTTATGTTTGAATCAATGTTGAACAGGTATTGGGGAATAATTACATTTTCTCTTTTTTATTCCTTAATGTATTACCTGCCCATTGAGGAGCGTGTGGAGGATGATTAATTATAAATGTAAAGAATTTGCTTGTCAACACTGGTGTTGTATGTTTTCAATCCATACTCGGCTGGACCCGAAACCGGAAATGCAAGACCGTCAGCCAACACAAACTTAGAACTGTCAACCGGGCACACTGCCAGCGCGCCATCAGGGTTTACCTGATGCTTCTCTTCAACATGGTACGGACAACATCTGTCGAAGGCATAAAATGTTGTTTCACTTGCTTTATAAATGATGACACCCGCATACCCTATGGGTACATCCCCCGGTGACGGAAAACGAAGCGGGTCCTGAATAATTGCAGAGGTACCGATTCCCATTAAAGAATAGGGGTGTTGAGTTAAATTGACAGCATATCGGAAATTAACCTCCGGGATGATGGTATCAATGCCTTCTTCACATCCCAGGGGTAAAAGCACCATCGCGGCAAGTAAGACGATTTTTAGCCAGAACTTTTTTTTGTGCATCCC
>JBFHER010000022.1:0-23438 GCA_041584055.1 Bacteroidales bacterium | reverse complement strand
TTTGTCACTTACAACTCCTTTAGAAAAGCCTTTATCGGTAGTGGTACGAGAAATTACTGAAGCCCCGGGAATTGGTTCCCCTTTATCATCTGTTATGGTGCCACTTACGATTCTTTCGTCTGTTGTTTCACTTTTTGCCACATTGGTTGATGCTTTCATTGTACTGTTTTTAACAGTAACATCTCCAACTACAACAACTCCCTGGTCACCCTGGAGGGCAAAATTAATGGGTAGCATAAACCGAACGTTAACCTTTTTTCCACGTTGCATGCCAGGTACCCACGGAGGCATGGCCTGAACCACCCGCATGGCTTCCGCGTCAAGTGACGGATCAACTCCCCGTACAGTTTCTACGTCTCGAACGCTCCCATCTTTATCAACCACAAACTGAATAAACACCCTGCCCTGGATGCCATTTTTCTGCGCAATCACCGGGTATCTCAGCGTTTTAGCTAAGTAACGCATCAATGAATCCTGCCCTCCAGGAAATGATGGCATACTTTCAACAACGATAAATAGTTCCTCTTCGGCCATAACTTGTTTGTTGATAACCAGGACTTTGTTTACGGAAGGTCCAAAAGCTAAATCTTTGTAACGCTTTTTTGCTTCGTCGATGGTCAGTGTTTTTGTGTTGAACATATCTTCTTCAGTTAACTCGGGTTTTAAGAAATGTTCTTCACCGTCAATTTCAACACGCACAATGTTTTTAGCCTGGCCTGGAGCATCCGTTAATATCTCTTGCGGTTGCACAAGTTGTCCGTTCATGACAAAGGCGGTTTCCGGATTAACATAAGCTTCCGGTTCAGATTCGCATGCGAATACGAAGAAAAGTCCACTGATTAGCACAACACTCAAAAGGCTGGAAAGCAGACTGCGTTTTTTACTTATTTTAAGAGTCATCATTTTTAATCTTTTTTTTGTTAATGAATGGTTGAAGTTGTTGCCCAACTCAAAACGGACACCCATCACTTCATAAAGCAATAATTTTTGGTACTCTTTCACTGAAAACCCGTGTGCTATCACAGCTTTGTCAGCCAAAAATTCATGGTTTTCCTGCATGAGTCTGCGCATGAGCCAGGCAAAAGGATTGAACCATTGAATTATCAGAATTAATTCAAGTAAAATCAGGTCGATTGAATGCTTTTGTTTTACATGGATCGATTCGTGGATAAGTACCTCTTTTTGATGAGCGCTTTCCCAAACGTTTTTGGGAATCACCATGGTTTGTAAGAATGTAAAAGGTTGATAGTTTGCTCCTGTGATAATGACGCGGTGGCCATCTACACGGGTCATTTTTGACTTTCCTGTTAAAATGTTCAGCTTGATCAGGGCATATATTAAACGAAAAGCCAATACAATAAATCCAATTAAATAAATGAGTTGCAATCCCTTCGAATCTTTTACTACAGGGATTACATCATGTGCCATCACATCACCGTAAACGGTTACCATGTCGAGCATTACAAAAGCAGGTCCTGCTGTTGTGGCAGTTGTCACTTCCTGCGGACTGCTTATTGATATGCTCAGGAAAGGCACAATCACTGAAAAAATAAGTGAAAAGATCAGATAGAAACGATTGAATTGAGGTGAATTATATCGCCTTGCGATGGTGAGATAAAACAAACTCAACAAGCCCAGTGATATGGCTGCTTCCAATATAAAATTTACAAGAGTGTCCATGTCTATTTGTCTAAGGATTTGTCTTCTTTTAAATCGTCTTTGATCTCATTCATCATCTCTTCAAAGTCTTTCAGATCCATGCGATTCTCTTTCGCGAAAAAAGAAACCATGTCTTTGAAAGAATTTCCGAAATAGCTTCCAACCACTGTTTTAAGAAAACGCCTGGTATAGGCTTTCTTGTCAATAATCGGAAAATATTTGTACCCACGGCCAAAGGGCTCATGATCTACAAATTCTTTCTTTTCTAATATGCGTACTATGGTTGACACCGTGTTGATGGCTGGCTTTGGTTCTGGTAACTCATCTAAAATTTCTTTCACCGTTGTTTTGCCTTGCTTCCACAACACATGCATAATTTGCTCTTCTGCTTTTGTTAACTCTTTCATTTTTCTGAGATGTGAGATTTGAGACACAAGTATCAAGATTAAAATTTGATAGTTTTTGATAAGAGATGAAACAGGTTTATCACTTATCTCACCACTTGATACTCTGTACTCTGTACTAATTTCAATCAACCTTTTAACTAAATTCTTAGTTCAAATGTAGAACTAAAATTTTAGTCGAACAAATTTTTAACTAAAAAATTAGTTGAAATATTGATTTTTAGCAAAGATGTCAGTCAAATGCTAGATACAAAGCCCTTTTTTAACCTGCGAGGACTGCCTTTTGTGAAGTCCTCGCAGGGGTGTATTTAATTATTTTAGTGCGCGATGATCAGTATAGAAATCCGATATTGGCCATGATACTGATAGGAAATAAGATAAGGTCCGTTAGGCATTTCAGATACATTGATCTTTTTTGCAGCCTGAATTGTGCGAACCAATTCTCCTTTGATTGAAAACAGATGGATTTCACCCTGAGGTAGCGTATGGGAGAATTCAATCCATTCACTGGCCGGATTTGGATAAAAAGAAGGCATATTGTTTGCCTGGTTATCAGAGATACCATCAGGTCCTTTAAACACATTGGATACAATTGTATCACTTCTTAAACCATCCACATTTTCAACATAGAGATGAATTGTATGGTTCCCATCTTCCAGCGATTCAATGCTTATGTTTTCTTCAAAATTCAATGTGTAAATTTCAGGATTGATGTGAATGGTCTTGTGCTCACCTTCATCATCAAACCAGTAAACCAGTGTATTGATTTTAGATGATGAAGGTTTAAATACCTTTTGTGAATGTGTGGTGCCCCAGCCTTTGCTACTTTTAAAACGGTAATAAAAAGTGTGAAGACCAGTAGGAAGCGGATCAAAAAATAAATTTGCAGACAGAACCACGTGCATTGTGTCCTCAAAATTCATCCGTGCGCCTTTGCCGTAGCCGGGATCTGTATCGAAGAAATATTCGGCTTCCTGAACTTTTGCTTTCTGTTCACCAACAAAAACGTTTGAATTGAAGGTCTGGCCCCAGTGATTAAGTTCGTCTTTGAAGCGATAATATAAGGTGTGTAAGCCCGGTTTTAATAATTCAATGTAAAGGTTTGCTGAGAGGTTAATGTCCTCAGCATCCGCAAAGTTCATGCTGATTCCTTTGCCAAACCCAGGATCTGTGTCAAAGAAATATTCTGCTTGTTGAAGTTGCGCTTTTTGAGCACCCACAAGCACAGGCGTGTTAAAGGTGTGACCCCAGTCGTGCTGATCATCCTTGAAGCGATAATAGAGGGTGTGCAACCCGGGGGCAACGGATCCAATGTAAAGGTTTGCACTTAAATTGACCGATTCCACAGGATTGAAGCTGAGTTTTATGCCCTCACCATATCCCGGGTCCTTGTCAAAGAAGTATTCTGCCTGAAGCAGCTGTTGTCCCATCAACGCAAAAGGGCAAATCAGAAATAAGAATAAAAGCTTTTTCATCGCATTTATTTTTGGCTTCGTGCTTCAATTTTAATCAGCAGGTTGTAGGTGCCAGTGGGGGGAATCTCTGCATTAAAGATAACCGGGAAAGGAGGATAACCGGAAAGAATGTAAGGGTCATTTCCTCCAAATGCACCACAATCAACGTTGCCCTCTCCAGCTCCTTTGGCCGCAGAAGATTCTGATAGGATGTAGGCGCCATCTGTACTTGCTTCCCCATCGGTAAACAGTGCGTCCCAATCGACATTTCCTACATTCCCGGTGCCTGCTGGCGCATCATGATCAACAAGGTTGTATTCATAGTTCGTTCCTTCCCATGAATTTAGGTAACCACTAATGTTGTTTTTTACTGTTGAGTGATAAGCATTAATGTTACTGCCTGCAACGTTATTCATTATCGTGGCAGTTGTTTTTCCATTAAAACTGATGCTGGTCGTTACAATATTATTGGTAACAAGCACACCTGTTGCATTCAGGTCTTCATTCCCCCAGCGGGTTCCGATTTCAATACAATAGTTTTTAGAGATTACCAGGTTTTTGATGGGTTTGTGATAACAAAGTGTTATGCGACCTTTTACATAATTGCGTTCTATGGTGATATCATCAGCATCAACCTGTAAATTATCAAAGCCTCCCATGAACGTCATCCCCATAATGACGGATCCTGCTGCAGATTCATCAATGTAAAGGTAGTTCAGCGTTGCAGGCAATACATTGTCGTTTGTAATGTCGTTTTCGTTAAGGAAGTAACCGGGTCCGATAATAACCAATTGTTTTTGTAGCGTATCCTTGTCTCCATACAGTTGATTTGATCCTTCAAACATAAGTGTGTCGCCTGAAGAAGCACCGTCCTGGGCCTGTTTAAAACTTGTAAAGTGGGCATCAATACCAGGTGTGTTGCAGACTCTCCACTTTGTGGCATGCGCTGCGACACTGGATAGGATTAAAAGCGAAAATAGGGTAAAAAGTTGTTTTCTCATGATGTAAAACGTTTATAAATTAATAAATGCAAGTTGCTTTAAATGGATAACTGGTTTACACTACACGTTTGTCGATGACCCGTGAGTTTTATCATGACCATATGCTAGTAAAGTTACAAAAGAATATGTAAACAGAAATGATTTGAGTTCTAAAAATTATGTAATTAAGAAGGAGAGGAGTATTATTTAAAATGAAGGCACTGGCAGGATTGTAGACAGTGAAAAAATTCATTCGGGGAGCAGGGAACCCTACCAGTGATTGTATCGGGTTTTAATAATTGAGATTTGTTTTGAACGGATTTTGACCTTTAGTTTATTCCCTAGGTCTACAGGAATGCCGTCAAGGTGGAATTTGGAATGATCAGAAACAAGCAGACAGGGTTTTTTTGTACGAATAAATTCGATGTATTTATCGGGTTTTAGTAGTCCCTGAAACATTTTGGTAATAAACAGAGGAATCAGAATTAAAGGAATAGGTTTTACGAGGATAATATCATAATACCCATCGTTTGGTCTGGCCAAAGGTGCAATCATCGCATTGTTTCCAAATTGTCGTGTATTGGCCAGCGTGATCATCATAAATTCGCCATCAATTTTTCTATCATTCACATTAAGAGAAGCGCTGAATGGTTTAAAGGTTTTTAGTTTTGTTTGCGTCAACTTAATATAATTTGCCAACCCGCGTTTATCTGATGTCTCAAAATCTGATGCAATCTCGCTGTCAATGCCCATCCCTGCTGCATTTATACACAATTTGCCATTGATGGAAAGCAGGTCTACCAAAAAGACCTTCCCTTTTTTAATGTCTTCAAGGAGTGGTTTAAGAATGTTTTTAAAGCCCATCTCACGTGCAAATCCGTTCCCCGACCCACCAGGGTACACAGCCAGGAATTTATTGCTTTGCTTCACAAAAAAAGGAAGCACTTTATTCACAGAACCATCTCCTCCTACCACAACAAATACGGTGTAGCGCTCAAAGTTTTCATTGAAAAAGGCATTCAGTTCTGTTTCATTTTGGGTGATCACCGTTGCAATGGCCGGATCCAATACCTGAAGCCTTGGAATAATGCTTCGGTTTCTTTTGTTCCCGGAATTAGGATTGATGATAAATACAATGTCAGAACTTGGTATTTGAGGCATTTGAACTTCAGTTGTTTTAGTTGCGTGTTGTAAAACTGGTAGCCAAAGATATCAAAAAAATAATTTTGTATTTCAATGTCGTGTGAGATGACATTCTTACCAGCAATTAGCGGGATGCAACTTTGATGATCTTAATGCGTAAAATCAGGGACCTCTGTTGCATAAACACAAAAAATCAAATTCGCTGATCCATCGAAAATTAAGATTTAAGCTGATAGGTGTATAAATTTAGAACCATCCTCCGTCTTCAAAAACAAAGGAAAATTTAAAATACGCGGAACAAATAGTAGAAATTTCTTACTTCCTGGCGCTTACATCATGATTCCTGACTTGTCACTCATGAACTTCCCTTGTGTTTATGATGAATGACTAAAAATATGTCTTTCAGCCAAAATTTCAACAAAAGAACAAATAATATGTTTTATATTTATCACCGAATTAAATTGAATAGATCATGAAGAATATTGCACTTATTTATTGGCCATCGGGTGGAAGCGTGGAGCGATGCGCCAAAGTTTTTAAAGAAAAAGCAGAAAACATTGAATTGTTTCCCCTGGAAGATTTAACACCTGAAAAAGTTTCAGGTTATGATTCGTTTATTTTTGGTGGTTCAACGGTGGGTGCTGATCACTGGAGCAACGATGATAACGCAAATAGCTGGTCAACATTCTTTGCAGACATAAGCAAATACAATTTAAAAGGAAAGAAAGCATCAATTTTTGGTCTGGGAAATCAGCTTATTTATCCAGATCAATTTGTGGATGGCATGGCATACATTAAGAAAAGCCTGCTCAATGAAGGCATGACAGTAACCGGTGCATGGTCTACAGAAGGATATGATTATGAAGAATCACAATCCATCGAGGATGGTAAATTTATCGGTTTGGCGTTGGATGAAGATGCTCAGCCTGAATTAACGGAAGAACGAATTGTTGCCTGGTTAAAGGAAATTTAAATCATCGATTAAATAATATGATACCGTCTTCTATTGAGGACGGTATTTTTTTTGCATTATATTATTACTTTTGATCCATGATCGTTTATGCTACGAACATAACACCCCGACTGGAATTTGTAGTGAGGGTTCTTTCACTTCATCTGGGAATCAACTTTGAGTTAAGCCACGAATTAGTGCGGGAAGATGAAAATCAACCATTTATAAACTATTCGGATAAAAATATTGGCAATGGCTTGTGGATTCTTCCAAATGGTTTGTTAGATGAAACAGGGATCCGTGAAGGTGATGTGGCAGTGCTTGAGAAGATGATTTTCCCTTCATCACAGGAAGGTGCATATCCCTTTGATATTTTCGCAGCTGTTTTTTACATGCTCTCGAGGTATGAAGAATACGCACCGTTTAAGGGAGATGCCCATGGCCGATTTTCTGCTTCCGAAAGCATGGCTTCTCGTCTGGAATCACTGAAGATTCCATTTGTGGATGACTGGGTACGTGCCTTTAGTGATGAACTGAAAAGGCGCTTTTACGTTTATGCCGATTATCCGTACTATCGTTATATTCCAACGGTGGATGTGGATATTGCCTTTGCTTATCGACACCGTCCTTTATGGTTGACGTTGGCACATTATGCTAAGGATTTGGTAAACAGAGATTTTAATAAAATCAGCAACCGGTTTCGAGTGAATGTGGGTTTAGATGAAGATCCATATAATACCTTCAGTTTTTTAAAAGAAAACTATCAGTACAACGATGCTCATGTTTTTTTTCAGGTTGGAAACCGCGGGGAATACGATAAAAACATTTCGCCCTGGCATCCTGAGATGAAAAAGCTAATTTTCAATTGCTCGCAATGGGCTAATGTGGGGCTGCATCCTTCGTATCAGTCCAATTCAGATATACATGTGCTTTTTGCAGAAAAGAAAATTCTGGATGGTATTTTAAGGAATCCGACGGTGTTGAACAGACAACATTTTTTGAAAATGAGTTTCCCTGATACCTATCAAAATCTTTTAAAAGCAGGGTTCACATCTGATTTCACGATGGGATTTGCAGACGCCATTGGCTTTAGGGCAGGAAGTGCACATCCTTTTCCATTCTATGATCTTGAAAATGAATGCATGACGGAGCTGATGATTTATCCCCTGGCAATAATGGATGGCAGTTTGAAAGATTACATGGGCCTTACTCCGGAAGAAGCAAAAAAGGAAATTTCAGAAATTATCTCAGAGGTGAAAAGGGTGAAAGGCGTGTTTGTTTCATTGTGGCATAACACATCTTTATCAGAGATTGAAAACTGGGTTGAGTGGCTTGATGTTTTTAAGCATATGCATAAAGAAGCAAGGGGATGACAGTTCAATTTCTACACCGCTCAGCGATTGATACAGCGAAATGGGACGAATGCATGGCTGCTTCGGACAATGGGGAGGTGTATGGGAACAGATGGTTTTTAGATCTCATAGCAAAGGACTGGCATGGTTTGATTCTGGATGATTATGTGGCATTAATGCCAATTGTTACAGGAAAAAAGATGGGCTTGTCTTACATGTATCAACCTCCGTTTTTTCAACGTACTTCCATCTTTACAAGGATAAAATTAATGCCGGAAACAGTTAATCTTTTTTATGCGGCCATTCCGGCACATTTTAAATTGCAGGAATTTAATGTGGATAGCAACTCCCTGCCGGGAGCATCTTGTGCCTATGAAATACATGTTCGGCCAAATCTGATTTTATCACTTGCGTCTACCTATGCTGAATTACAAAAAGCTTTCAGCACAAATACAAAAAGAAATATTAAAAAGGCCGAAAAACAAGGCCTGAAAATTGGTCTGACACAGGACCCATTGCCGATGATTGAATCTTATCGAACACATCGGGGGAAGCTCGCGTGCGAACTAACTGATTCGGATTTTGAACGTCTTGAGAAATTAATAAGGTCCAGCCTCTTGAATAAATACGGAGAGCTGATGGAAGCCCGTACGAAAGATGGCATATTTGCCGGTGGAATTTTTATTCTTAAAGGATACAAAAGGCATATTTTGTTATTTATGGGTGCAAATGCTCCAGCGAAGGAATCCGGGGCAATGTTTGCCCTGATAGACACCTACCTGAAAAAGAACGCTGAAACAGATGCCTTCTTTGATTTTGAAGGGTCTGAGGATCAAGGGGTTGCTCGTTTTTATGCAGGATTTGGCACTTTTGAAGAAAAATATTATGCCTTGAAAAAAGATCGTTTAAATAAACTAATTAGTTTTGCAAAACGTTTAATCCGCTAAATTTTAAAATTGAAACATAATATACAAGAATGAAAAAGTTACTTTTTTTTGTGATGGCTGTTGTTTTTTTTGCAGCCTGTGAATCTGACCCTGACGCACCTGAAGATAATTCGTTTAATTTGTTTGCTTTGGCAGACGACATCGCAATGGGTCAGCAATTGCGAGATACAATTTTAAACGATCCAACCAATTACAAGATCATTCCAGAAGATGCGAACCCTGACGCATATGCATATCTGAACGCCATAAAAAACAAACTGCTGACAAATGAAGTTGCATATGATCAGGATTTTGAATGGGAGCTCTACATCATTGATGATTCAACAATCAACGCCTTTTGCGCTCCTGGAGGATACATCTTTTTCTATACAGGCATTTTTCGATTTATGAAGAACGAAGCCATGCTGGCCGGTGTGCTTGCGCATGAAATGGCACATGCCGCACGACGTCACACAACGGATAATCTCTCCAAGACAGGGGCGGCGTCAACTGTGTTAAGCATAATTGTGGGAGAAGATGCGTCTGAAATAGCACAAATGGCAAGCAATCTTGCTTTGGGCCTTGGTGGTCTTGCCTTCAGCCGCGATAACGAGTATGAAGCGGATGAGTTTGCCGTGAGATACATGACAAAAGGCACCGATTATGATCCTTTGGCAATGGCAGATTTTTTTGACATGCTGAAAGCGATGGAAGGAGATTCCGGATCAACTCCTGTGTTTTTAAGTACGCACCCATCACCTGAAGATCGTTCGGAAAAAATTTCTGAGCATAAAGTAAACTATCCAAATGCCAGTGGGCAATATAATTTGTATAAAGCTGAATACGATAATTTTGTGGCATTGTTCGATTAAATCCGCTTGATCTCAACACGGGTTTTTATCCTTTTTCGTCATGTGTAAAAAAATGACATCCTTTGGATTGATATTTACGGTTTTGAGTATCTTTGCCATCCAAAAGGAAAATAGAAGGGATGAAGAATATTCGTAATTTTTGCATTATTGCACATATTGATCATGGTAAGAGCACTTTAGCTGATCGCTTACTTGAAATTACAGGTACCGTATCAGGGAATGTTCTACAGAATCAGGTGCTTGATGACATGGATCTGGAACGCGAGCGTGGGATTACAATTAAAAGCCATGCCATTCAGATGGATTATGTACATGAAGGTGAGAAATATACGCTCAACCTGATCGACACCCCGGGACATGTGGATTTCTCCTATGAGGTATCGCGTTCTATCGCAGCATGCGAGGGTGCATTGCTGATTGTTGATGCAACACAGGGGATTCAGGCCCAGACAATTTCAAATTTGTATCTGGCGCTTGAAAATGATCTGGAAGTCATTCCTGTAATAAATAAAATGGACCTGCCCAATGCAATGCCCGATGAAGTGGAAGATCAGATTCTTGACCTTCTGGGAGGTGATGCTGCGGATATCGTCAGGGCAAGCGGAAAGACGGGCGAAGGAATTCAGGATATTCTGACCTCGATCATTAAAAATGTACCACCACCTAAAGGAGAGCCGGATGCACCATTGCAATGCCTGATTTTTGATTCGGTATTCAATTCATTCAGAGGAATCATTGCATATTTTAAAGTGGTCTCTGGAGAAGTGCGGAAAGGTGACTTCGTGAAATTCGTAAACACAGGTAAAGAGTATCATGCTGATGAGATCGGAGTGTTGCGACTTGGGATGGAAAAACGTGATGTCCTGAAAACGGGTGACGTTGGCTATATTATTTCAGGGATTAAGACCTCTTCCGAGGTGAAGGTAGGAGATACGATTACCCATGTTAAGCGCCCTTGTTCAGCCGCCATTGATGGCTTTGAAGAAGTAAAACCAATGGTTTTTGCAGGGGTTTACCCTATTGACAGTGAGGACTATGAGGAGCTTAGAGGAGCCATGGAGAAGCTCCAGTTAAATGATGCGTCCCTTACCTTTGTCCCCGAATCATCGCTGGCCTTGGGATTTGGTTTCCGTTGTGGCTTTCTTGGATTGTTGCACATGGAGATTATTCAGGAGCGATTGGATCGTGAATTTAATCAGAATGTGATCACCACTGTTCCGAACGTTCAATACCTGGTTACTGATAAGAAAGGGATTACAAAGGATGTATACACGCCAAGTGAACTGCCTGAAATTACAATGATCGAAGAGATCAAAGAACCATATATCCGTGCGACCATCATTACCAAAGCAGATTATTTTGGCCCAATCATGACCCTGTGCTTGGGAAAACGTGGCGAAATGGTTAAGCAGGAGTATTTAACCACCGATCGTGTGGAGATTCAATTTGATATGCCCTTGGGAGAAATCGTATTTGATTTTTATGATAAACTTAAAAGCATTTCGAAAGGATACGCATCTTTTGATTATCACCAAACGGATTATCGCCCCTCAAAACTGGTAAAACTGGATATTCTTTTGAATGGTGAGGGAGTGGATGCCCTATCGACCTTGTTACACTTTGATAATGCGCAGACAATGGGGCGTCGCATGTGTGAAAAACTAAAAGAACTAATTCCAAGGCAACAGTTTGATATTGCGATTCAGGGCGCCATCGGGGCAAAAATAATTTCGCGAGAAACGGTTAAGGCAGTCAGGAAGGATGTGACTGCAAAATGTTATGGTGGAGATATCACCCGAAAAAGAAAATTACTGGAGAAGCAGAAGAAGGGAAAGAAAAAGATGAAGCAAATTGGAAATGTGGAGGTCCCGCAAAAAGCATTTCTTGCCGTATTGAAACTTGATTAATCACTTTAAGAATAAATAGAACGATGAAACGAATTATTTTCCGCGTGATGCTCCTGGTGTTAACCACATCACTCTTTTCTTTTCAGTTGAGTGCTGAAGACCACAAATCAGATGAGCCTCAGCATGAAGTAATCAAACAGCTAACGGACAGTGCTGCTGCAGCGCATATGAACGATGGTCACCACCCGGAAGCGGGTGTAGAACATCATGTAGGGCACGATGATCAGCATGCATCAAGCCCTGCTGCCGGATATTCAGTGATTCCTTTCATCATGTTACTTCTTATGATCGCAACAGGTCCTCTTTTTTATGCCCATTTCTGGCATAAAAACTATCCGAAGATTGCCATCATCCTGGCTGCATTTGTTGTGTTTTACTATATTTTTGCCCTGGGGAATACCCATGCGCCTGTACATGCATTCTTTGAGTATTTTCAGTTTATATCGCTTCTGGCATCCTTATACATTGCCTCTGGAGGGATTATGATAAATGTTGACAGGGATGCAACTCCAAAGGCCAATGTGATGCTGCTTATTATTGGGGCAATTGTTGCAAATATCATTGGAACAACGGGGGCTTCCATGTTATTAATCAGACCTTTTATTCGCTTGAATGATGGGCGTATTAAACCTTACCACATCATATTCTTCATATTTATGGTAAGTAATATTGGGGGGAGTTTAACCCCAATAGGTGATCCACCACTATTCCTTGGGTTTTTGAAGGGCGTTCCTTTTTTCTGGACCATGACCCATAACATCCTGCCATGGGCTTTTGCAACCTTGCTGCTCGCAGGCTTGTTTATAATGTTTGACAGAAAGAATAAGGAAGGGAAGGTTCACCCGGATCGCACGGGAAAAGTTTCACTGATAGGATCCAAAAATTTCATCTGGTTACTGGTTGTAATTCTTGCTGTATTTATTGATCCCAATGTGTTTGACTGGGTGCCGGGGATTTCGTATCATGGGCAGAAGTTATCATTCATCCGGGAATTGATTATGCTTAGCGTTGGTTTCCTATCCTATAAACTGGCAAATAAAAAAGCGCTGGAAGGAAATGGATTTGATTTCGAACCCATATTGGAGGTTGCTTTTATTTTCATCGGAATCTTTGGAACGATGATGCCTGCACTGGAATTGGTTGGAAGCTTTGCTGCATCCGATGCCGGCAGTCACCTTATAAATACAGATACTCTTTATTGGGGAACGGGCGCTTTATCTGCTTTCCTTGACAATGCGCCAACTTACCTGAATTTCCTTGCGGCAGCAATGTCGGCCAAGGGAGCTGAAATCGGATTGTTTACAGATGTTCAGGCGTTTGCAGCAGGAGAGTACCTTAATTCTGTTATAAATCTGAAGTCTATCTCAATTGCAGCGGTCTTTTTTGGTGCCATGTCATACATTGGGAATGGACCAAATTTCATGGTTAAGTCAATTGCAGAACAGGTAAAGATTGATATGCCTTCGTTCTTTGGATATATGATTAAATATTCAATTCCAATTTTGCTTCCAATTCTGTTTTTAACATGGCTGATATTTTTCAAGTTTCAAATACTTTAATAACCTTGCTTTAAAGAATAAATTTGTAACTATCAACCAATTATAATACTAAAGGAAACCGGAATCCATATACAGGATTTCGGTTTTTTTATGGTACCTACTTTTTATTTAAATATGAGAAAATACAGATTCGGTAGAACTTTCTTAACTATGCACTGTATATTTGTAGGTGAAAATATGTACTTCATTCATGGAAAAGAAACAACTTATTAATTACTTGTATTACTTTGCTGCATTCGTTGTGTTGGCAGGCATTATTACCTTTCTGTCAGGTGTTGCATATGCGCGGTTTATTTACGCCACAGGATGTATCATGTATGCTGTTTCCAGGGCTTTATACTTTTTTATTTTTAAGCCGGATAAAAGGAACAGGATTCCTCAAATTCAGTTGTTCGGATCCGTTTTGTTGGTGATTTCAGCCTACTTCATGCTTAAATCTAGCAACAGTTGGAGTCTGTTTCTATTTCTTACCGCTGTTATTGAGATTTACACTAGTTTTCGGACAAAAGACCAATAAAAACTTTCTTTTTAAGCTTTTTATAGCTTTGGTTTTTATTAAATTTGATAGATTATGACAATGAACATTCCTTTTGTCAGTGTGTTATTTTCTTGTATTCATTTAGATAAAATTATATAAGATGTTTGATCTCGCTATTATTGGTGGAGGCCCCGCCGGTTACGACGCTGCTGAAAAAGCTGGTGCCAAAGGACTAAAGGTTGTTTTGTTTGAGAAAAAAGAATTGGGAGGTGTATGCCTGAACGAAGGCTGTATCCCCACAAAGACTCTACTTTACAGTGCAAAAACATACGATAGTGCTGTAAATGCTTCAAAATATGGAGTTAGCGCCGAAAAGGTAAGCTTTGATTTTAAAAAGATGATGGACCGCAAACAGAAAATTGTGAAAAAGCTTGTTGGTGGTGTTGGTTTTAAAATGAAGTCGCATAAAGTGGACGTTGTTAAAAGTTTGGCAACGATAAAAGGTAAAAGCGGAGATGTGATAAGCATTGAGGCGGATGGAAAAGAATATCAGGCAAAGAATCTGATGATAAGCACCGGTTCTGAAGCATTTGTTCCCCCAATTAAAGGGGTTGCTGAAGCAGGGGACATTATTCTTACAAATAGAGAAATTTTAGATCTTAAGGCAAACCCTGAGTCCCTGATAATCATCGGAGGTGGTGTTATTGGTATGGAGTTTGCCAGTTTTCACAACAGTCTGGGCACAAAGGTGACCATCATCGAGATGCTTCCAAAGATTCTTGGGAACATGGATGAAGAAATGAGCATCATGCTTCAGAAAGAATATGAAAAAAGAGGGGTTGAGTTTTTCCTTGAAAGCAAAGTTGTAGAAGTGAAGGGAAATGAGGTGATTTTTGAGACGAAGGACGGGAAAAGCAATTCTTTATCAGCAGAAAAAATTCTCATGTCTGTAGGACGTAAACCTGTGACAGAAGGTTTTGGCCTTGAGACCCTGGGAGTGACCCTTGAAAAAGGAGGCATAAAGGTGGATGAAAAAATGCGTACAAACGTGCCGGGCGTATTTGCCGCCGGAGACGTTACCGGATTTTCCCTCCTGGCGCACACTGCTTATCGTGAGGGTGAGGTTGTGGTTAATAATCTCACCGGACGAGAAGATCTGATGAGATACAATGCCATTCCGGGGGTTGTTTATACCAATCCTGAAATTGCTGGCGTAGGACTTTCAGAAGCAGAAGCAAAGGAAAAAGGCATTGCATACAAAATGAAAAAACTACCGATGACTTATGCCGGGCGTTTTATGGCAGAGAACGAAGGTTTTAACGGTTTATGCAAGGTGCTCATAGGTGAAAAATATGGAGAAGTGCTTGGTGTTCATATGTTGGGGAATCCAAGCTCTGAAATGATATATGGCGCCTGTATGGCCATCGAGGCAGAGTTAACGCTCAAGGAGATGGAAGAAATTGTATTCCCACATCCAACTGTTTCGGAAATCTTTCGTGAAACAATATTTGCGTTTGGTGAATAAACTTTGTAATAAAAGGCTGCTCTATGATTGGGAGCAGCCTTTTTTAATGGTCACTTCTGAATTATTTGATTTAATAAAGGAAAGGCTCCGTTTTTTTAAGTTCTGTGATTTCATCAAGGATATTCGACCCATCAAGTCCCAACCAGCCCAAAGCTCCGTCATAGGTATTAAATACCTGTATCTCCTTAAAATCTTTAAGTTCGAATTGAAATATCTGAGACAAGGCTGTATGTGATGGTTTGTCTACCATTAAGGCTAGTTTTCCTAATCCTTCGGAACTTTTTATCATTTTTTTAAACCACCCCGAGTAATGCTTTATACTTGTTGCGGATAACTCAACTTCTGCATCCATTATTATGGTTAATCCATTGTAATTTGGTTTGTACAAGGGCGTTCTAATAACATGTTCAAGGGCCTTCACCAAATCTTCAAGTGAAACTTTATTGCTAAAAAATTGCAGTAGCAACGCTTTCTCTGGAAGTATCTTATATCGATGCTCCATCAATTTATCATTAATTAAGTATATTATACCGACTAAATCTCTTTTGTGGGATAAAGAGGTTACAAATCTACTAATTTGTATCTATCCTACAAAACAAATAGGACAGATTTCAATCATATACTCATTTCGATACGTCTATATATTGTTGAAGAAAGATGAGGCCGGTGTTTCTAAAGGTCCACGAAAGATCTTATGGATTTGTTCAATCATAGATTTACAGGTGTTCTGTTTTGACGACAGCCCTCGACTTCCATCGATCGCTGCGATAGTAAATCATGGAGAACAATAATCCGCTACCCCAGGCAATTGGTACAGACCACCAAATGCCATTTACCCCCCACACATCAGAAAGGAGATAGGCCAGAGGTATTCGGATTAGCCAAAGCGAAATGAGTGTAACAAACATTGGGACAATTGTATCTCCGGCGCCGCGGAACAAGCCGTGATACGTAAACATAATCGCAAAAAGAACATAGAAAGAACATACGATTTTTAAATACTTAACCCCTTCTGCAATAACATCCGCTTCAGTTGTAAACAATCCCATTAGCTGTTCGTCAAACAGAATTACAACAATCGAAACAAGCGCTGATATGCCACCTGCTAAAAGAATTGTTGCTCTGTGTCCTTTTATTACTCTTTCTGATCTTCCGGCTCCAATATTTTGGCCTACAAATGCAGAGAGCGCAGAACCAAAATTCATGGCCGGCATGGACGCAATCGCATCAATCCTTACGGCTACTGTATATGCCGCAAGTACACTTGTTCCGAAGTTACTGACGATTCCTAAGATGGCCATCATCCCAAGTGCAACAAAAGTCTGCTGAAAACCAGTAGGCAATCCAATGCGCATACTTTTTTTAAACAGGTCATAATCAAAGATCATGTTCGGGATTGCGAAAGAAATGATTTCATGCCTGAGGTTCAGATAAACAGCAGCACTAATAAATGCAACCCCATGAGCAATCAAAGTTGCATATGCGACACCTGCTATGCCAAAGTCAAAAACAACAACGAAAATAAGGTCTAGAATAATGTTAAGCCCAACCGCCAACACCGTGAATATCAAAGGAGTTCTGGAATCGCCCAGGCCTCTTAAAACGGAGGTGACGCCATTATAACCAAAGAAGAAGATTTGCCCGGCCACATAAATTCTGAAATAAACAACGGCCTCCGGGAATACATCATCAGGAACACCAATCAACCTGAAAATGGGAGCACTCAGGAAAAATCCCCCTATTGAAACAACAATCCCACTTATGAAAAGGAAAATAAAGATGGTTGAAATGGTTCTTTTGACCCGTTTTATATCTTTTGCTCCGAAATATTGTGAAATAACCACCGTAGCTCCACTGCCGATACCAATCACCATGGCAATCAAAACGTAAATAATCGGGAAGGATGCACCCACTGCCGCCAGTGCTTCTTTTCCGATAAAGCGTCCGACAACAATGCTGTCCACAATGGAATATAATTGTTGAAATATATTTCCCAGCACCATGGGCAAGGCAAACAAAAGGATCTGCTTCCCCACAGGACCTTTGGTCAGATCCTTCATATTTTCTCTCTTCAAGCCGGCTGACAATGACCCGGGCCTTGCAAAGGTGGTTTTTTAATGTCAGATGGCCAAAAAGCAATATCTCAAAAAAACATGAAAAAGCTGAGGTTTATTTCATGTGGCGTCAATCATTCGCATGTAAGTGAATTAGGCCTGTGAAGATGGAATCAATCTGACTTTTTGAACATTTGCAATGCGGGTGATTAGAAATGAAAACAAAGCCCCAACGATTAAAGCAATCGCATCAAAGAAGTCAAATACCCCAATTGGGAGTACGATCGAACTTGCTTCTATAAATAGATGAACCACAAGCAAAATAATGATCCACCGATTAACCACCGGGAGAGTAACAAACGATAAAATAAAAAATGTAAAAATTGGAATTGAAAATAGACTGCCCAGTGTGTCGGCAAGGTGATAGTCGCTCAAATGATTTTCAAACACGAAGGGCCGATAGCTGAAATTAAGAATTAAATAGAAAATTACTAATGCAATTCCGGTTGCAAAATAAGGCATGCGTAGACTGTTAAATTTCATAGCATTGAATATTTATGAACTGTTGCTTTTTTTGATGAAAGCAAAGTTTAATTAGGTCTAATTAGTAGGTGTCACAAATATAATTGTGCTTTAGTGCGAAAAAATGAACTGAAGTGATGTTTTTTAATTTTTTATTGTTCTATTGGAAGTTGTTGTTTCCAGAGTTGAAAGTAGGCGTTCTTTTTATGGTAGAGCTCCATGTGTGTTCCCTCCTCTATCAATTTGCCTTTATTTAGAACGATTATTTTGTCTGCATGAATCACTGAGCTCAGCTTATGTGCAATGACAATGATTGTTTTGTTGCTGTCACGTAAGGCTTTGATTGTTGATTGAACAAAACTTTCTGATTCAGGATCAAGGGACGAACTTGCTTCATCCAGGATTAAAACCTGGGGATCACGGTACAAGGCTCTGGCGATTGCAATCTTTTGTTTCTGACCACCGGAAATGGTTGCTCCGTTTTCCCCTAAATACGTGTTGAACCCGGAAGGCAAAGTCTCAATAAATTCAAGTATCCCCAGTTGTTTACAAATGGACAAAATTCGTTCCATGTTGGGTTGGAATTCTCCGATTGCAATGTTTTCGGTTATATTCCCGGCAAATAGATCAAGGTTTTGCGGGACACAACCAATCAGTTTTCTAAGGCTTTGTGCTGAGATGTGATTTAGATTATAATCTCCTATATAAATTTGACCAGCGTTTATTGGATAAAGTTTTTGAATTAATGAGGCAATTGTGGTTTTTCCTGAACCACTTTCTCCAATGATAGCTGTAATCTTACCATTGGGAATGTTTAGACTCAGGTTTGTAAATACCTCATTTCTGGTGCCATAGGTGAAGTCAACGTTTTTGAATCTTATATTTTTAACTTGTGAAGGAGTAAGGTCACTCTTGTTTTCATTCGTTTCTCTTTCTAAATCCATGATTTCAAATAGGCGATCAGCTGCAATTAAGGCGTTTTGAATGGTTCTATTAGCACCAATCAATGCCATTGCAGGAGAAGTGAAATATCCGATTAATGCATAAAACGAAAGGAGTTCTCCAGGTGTAAGGATTTGATAAATAACAAAATACGAACCTATCCACAACATAAGGATGGTGAAAAATCGTCCGGTAAAGTCGGACGTACTTCCGGAGAAAATGGAATTTAAACCTGATTTATAAACTGTTCTCAGCATGCGAATGAAGCGCATTTCGGTTTTGGTATTTGCAAATTCCTCTAAGCCAAATTGTTTGATTGTTTTAATGGCATTTAATGATTCCACGAGTTGACTCTCAAGCTCGGCGGAATTCTCCATAAGCTTACGTTCTCTCTTTTTATTTAGCCGATTTGTTATGATGTATATAAGTAAGTAGAACGGTATGATTGCACTTAGGATCAAAGCTAGCTTCCAGCTATAAATATACATGAGTAAAAATGAGAAGATGATAACAAAGAGATTTACAAGTATAGATATCGCTGTATCATTGATAAAAGTTCTGATTTTAACAGCATCATTAATACGAGAAATTATTTCTCCAACTCTCATGGTGTCAAAAAAAAGTTGAGGGAGTTTCATCAAGTGCTTGTAGTATCCCAAAATCAAATGGGCATCAATTTTCTGCCCTGTTCTCAAGGTTAGAACAGATTTTGCGGCACCGATATAAAATTGGAAGAAAAGTAAAATGATCATCGCAATGCTCATCAGATTGAGAAGGTTCTTATTTGAGTTTACAAGCACATGATCGGTAATTTTTTGAATGTATATGGAAGTGGATAACCCAAGTACTGTGTAAAGAATAGCACCTGTCATTGTCTGAAATAGGATTCCAGCGTGAGGCTTTAACAAAAAAATAAAACGCTTTACATTTGAATTTTTTTCGTTGCTTGCCATGAAATTATTTCCGGGTGCTATCAACACAAGAACACCGGACCATATTTCTTTAAATTCATCATGGGCGAGGTGATGTAGCATGCCATCGGCAGGATCCATGATTTGTATAAACTTTTTCTTTACTTTATAGACAACGACGTAATGGTGTAATCCATTCTTTAATATAACATGAGCGATGGCGGGAAGCGGTATTTGAGGCAATGCCTCCATGCCCCCTTTGACCCCTTTTGCGGTTAAATTTAGTTTTTCGGCGGCCGTAATCAAGCCAAATACATTTGTACCTTTCTTATCTGTACCGGCAAGTTGCCGGATTCGTGATACAGGTAGTTTTAATTTAAAATATGCTGCGATTGAAGCAAGACAAGCCGCGCCACAATCAGTAATGTCATGTTGTTTTACCTTAATTTCCAATTTTACCTTAATTTTCAGTCATTATACCTGGATTGATCCAGTCTTCTATTTTATCGAAAAGAAGTTGAAAAAGTGTTCGCTCTGTTAGTGTAAATCGGCATGTAGAAGTCATTCCCTTTTTTAGTTTCCCCTTTTGTCCGGTTTTTAGTCTCAGATATGACTGGTGCAATTTGCAACGAACCTTAAAAACAGGTTGGTTCTCTATAAAAGTTACGTCTTCAGAAATTTGTAAAATCTCTGCGGAAATGCTTCCCCATTGATGAAAGTTGTATGTTGAAATTTGTACAATGGTTGGTTGCGCTAGTTTGAGATAACCTATATCAGTCGGCAAAACATAGCATTCAACAAGCAGGTTCTCATCAGGGGATATTTTGGCCAGGATTTGTCCTGTGACAATAAAACTTCCCTCTTTTGTCCCGCTAACCTGCTGAAGGCTTCCTGTTACAGGCGCTGTTATCACATATTGATTAAGTTCTTTGATTAGCTGTTTTATTGAAGATTGAATGCTCTTGTTTTCAAGTTTCAGCTGGCTCAACTCGCTTTCCCACCGGTTGAGGTTCTGTTTTTTATGAATTCGAAGCTGAGACAAGCTGAGGTCGTAATAGTTTTTAGACTTTAAATAGTCTGTTTTAGAACTAACGTTTTTTTCGTAAAGTAACTTTTGCATATCAAACGCCTGCTTATACATGTTGACATCAATTAGGAGTTTCTCAACCGTTGCATCGTATTGGTGTTTTTCATGTTGATATTTAGCCGATAAGAAAGTAGCTTTTCCGCTTGATAGGCTGAGTAAATCCATGATATAGGTTTGATTTGTGCGAAACTGATTTTCCAGCAGTTCAATTTTTTCATGTATGGATTCAGATCGTAGAATCAGCAGCGTATCACCTTTCTTTACTGAAGCTCCTTCCCGAATATTGGATTTTATAACTTGTCCCGTTAAAGAAGTCCTTACTTCAGAACTTTCGGATGCTGTCCGTATTATTCCAGGAGATTTTATGGACACTGAGACATGGATAAAAGGAAGGCAGGTAAATATTCCTAGTAGTAAAACCACGATACACAAATAAATGCCAATAAATCTCTTGTTGTGTTTGCTAAAATGGCTTTCTGATGCATATTTAATCATTTCGGGAGGGAAAAGCACGGGTTCCTGGATTTATATTTACTGGTGAATTGTTGATTTATTTCAGAAATGCTTTGTATTTAAAGCATACAATTTTATAGTTGCTGAATAGTTAATGCAGATAATAAAAGTTGCTCAGACATAAATGAAATGCCGCCTGAACAACTTTTGTTTAGAAAAAAGGATGGATTTTTGATGATTCGCTTATTGCTTTATAAAGACCAAATATACATCTCGTCCTATCTGATAAAGAAAAAGCAATATCAGCAATGAAAGAATGATCACCTCAATCTTTCTCCAGCCTTTGGATTTAAAAAATGATTTTTTCATTTAGCTTTTTGGGTTTATGAACTCATTTCTTCGTTGTAGCCGAAATAAATTCCGGTTGCAAGGGCACCCCAAATTAAACCAGCTCCCCAAAACAGTAATAACCATTCTTTTTGTCCTCCGTTGATCGTTTTTAATTCCTCAGAAGTCAGTTCTACAATTCCATTTTTGTTTTCCATAATTGTTTTTTTTACTTGTTTGCTTTATCATACCTAGCCCAACTTTCTCCAATGTCTTTTCCCATCGCATATGCCAGATTCATCAGTCCAACACCAATAGCCAGAACAGCGAAGAAATCACCACCATTAACCTGACGTAATTCCGATGGGTTTAAACTGTCAACATTTAAATCCTTTAAGTTTTTCATAATTTTAGCGTTTTTTTGATTTACGATGTGGTAGATTAAGTGAATGTGTTTTTACTTAATTCACCAGGTTCATTGGCCAATGTTCTCCAAATTTAAGACAGATTGAGTCCGGGAAAAAGTACGGAAGGAAATTTAATTAGATACAAGCACAAATTAAATTTGTGTTTATTTTAATGATTGAACGCCTTGTGATTTATATTTGGAAGTGATTCAGGCATTTAGTATAAAGAGAATGAACTTAGGAATTGTTCAATTTTTTAAGTTCGGAATCTTCAATTATCTGTATTGGATTCTTAACAAGAAGACGTTTGCTGCCGGTGTACAGGAAGCTTCCTTTTTTCCTGTCAAATTTAACATGAATCTCCATGCCTTTAAGATCTTCCAGGAGTTCAAATAAGTGTGTTCGTGAAACTCCAACCTTTTTTGCAAAGGCGAATGAGTTTCCAGTGTTCTCTTTTTCAAGTAGTTCCGCAAGTCGTTTTAGCTGTTTTGTTTTTCTGATAATATTCATTCACAGTTCTAGTTAGAGATAAATTTTCAGAATAAGGTAGCTTAAATATAAAGCAATTTTCACATTTTGTAAAGAAAATGTGATCATTTGTTCATAAATTGGGGAATATTACCTATGTTCTGCCTAACTTAATAAGCTTACTTTTGCAAGCCAATAAGTCACCTCGTTTTAGTCCTGTAAGAAATCCTTTAGTAATCCACCAGTTCCTTTATTTGTGTTTGGACCAAGCGGTGAAATGGCTTTTATTAATTTGCGAAATGGCATGGATTGTATCCAGACTTTACCTGTACCACTGAGCTCAGCCAGAAAAATTCCTTCGCCACCAAAGACCATGGATCGCAGACTGCCAGATTGTGTAATGTTATAGTCAATGCCCATGGTAAAGCCAACAAGGCAGCCGGTGTCAACAAAAATACGTTCGTTAAAAAGTTCTTTTTCGATGACTGTTCCACCAGCATGCACAAATGCGCGTCCGTCCCCCTGGAGGCGTTGCAAAATAAACCCTTCACCGCCGAATAAACCGGAACCAATTCGCTTATTTAGATGAATGGATATTTTTGTTCCCAAAGCGGCACATAAAAAGGCATCACGCTGTACGATGACGCCTCCGCCCAGCTGGTTCAGTTCCAAAGGAAGGATGGTTCCAGGGTAGGGGGCAGAAAATGCAACAATCTTTTTACCATAAGCTGAATTTGTAAAATGGGTTACAAATAAACTCTCCCCGCTTATCAAACGTCCGGCTCCCTTTAATAACTTTGAAAATAACCCGTCGTTAGGTGCTGATCCATCACCCATGCGTGCTGTGTATGAGATGCCATCATCCATGTATAACATGGCACCAGCTTCTGCAATTACGGTTTCCTGTGGATCCAGTTCTATCTCAACCAACTGAACATCATGTCCTTTGATTTGATAATCGATTTCGTGTGATTGCATCTTAATTGTTTTGCTTTAATTTTATTGACAATGCAAGATAATAAAAATGTGGGATATTGGCCATTAAAGTGCTGTGAG
>JBFHER010000021.1:0-23685 GCA_041584055.1 Bacteroidales bacterium | reverse complement strand
TGGCAGAAGCAAAAGTCCATTCTAAAACGCTGGATCAAATTCATTTTCATGAGGTGGGAGCCACCGATTCCATTGTTGACATTGTGGGGGCGGCCATTTGTTTTCACGCGTTGGGAATTGACAAAGTACTTTCACGCCCGATAGAATTGGGCGGTGGATTTGTTAAATGTGCCCATGGCACCATGCCAGTTCCGGCACCTGCCACGGCTGAAATACTCAGGGATATTCCCAGTACTTTAGGGGCAGTAACCACTGAAGCAACGACACCAACAGGTGCCGCAATATTAAAAAATCTGGTCAACGAATTTACAAAACAAACCGCATTCACCATTTTAAAAACAGGCTATGGCATTGGTCAGAGAGACACAGAAATACCCAATGTTTTGCGCGTCTATCTGGCAGAAGAAAATGAGGCATCGCAAAAGAATGAACTGGCTTCAATGATCGAGTGTAACATAGATGACATGAATCCGGAGTTCTATTCCTATTTGATGGATACGCTTTTTGAAGCAGGTGCAAGTGATGTGCATTATACACCGATCACCATGAAAAAGAATCGTCCGGCGATAAAAGTCAGTGTTTTATGCCCCACAGCACTAGAACAAGAACTGGTCAATTGCCTCCTGTCAGAATCCACCACTATTGGCGTAAAACGGCAAAAGATTGAGAAAACAGTGCTAAAGCGTGAAGCATATACGATTGACACGCACTATGGAAAAGTAACACTTAAAAAAGTATACTTGCCCAATGGATCCATCCGGACAAAGCCTGAGTTTGAAGATTTGCGTCGCATTGCAAAACAAACAGGAGAACCCATTGCTGTTATCTCAAATAAAATACTCAAGGAAATTGACTGACCAGAAATCAAAACAACCATTGTCGGATTTGCTTAAACGCATTCAACAATTGGAAAGCGTTGCTGTGGCATTTTCGGGTGGCGTTGACAGCTCCTTGCTTGCTTACGCAACCCACTCAGTCCTTTCAGAAAAAATGCTTGCCATTTCCATCAATACACCATACATTCCGGACTGGGAGATTGAAGAAGCAAAGGCATTTACGGCAAAGCATGGAATTCCGCATCACGTCATTGATCTTGAAGTCCCCTCAACCATAAAAAAGAATCCATCCAACCGTTGCTATTTATGTAAGCAAATCATTTTCAACACAATTATAAAGCATGCCCGGAAAAGCGGATTTAAAACGATCATTGAAGGATCTAACAAGGATGATTTAAGGGATTATCGCCCCGGAATGAAGGCCCTGCAAGAACTTAAAATCATCAGTCCATTCCTTGATCTGGAGATAACAAAGGATGAGATCAGGAAAATGTCCAAAGATCTGAATCTGGAAACCTGGGATAAACCTGCCTATGCCTGTCTTTTATCACGCATACCATATGATACAGAAATCACACCCGAAGAGCTCCAAAAGATTAACGCTGCAGAGGAGGTTCTCAGACACTTTCAAATCAAAGGAAGCAGGGTGAGAAGTCACGATTCCATCGCCCGCATAGAAGTCCCTTTAGAAGAATTTGAAACAATCCTGAAAAAAGAAATAAGAACAGAATTGATTCGTAAAATAAAAGCTTGTGGATATCTTTATGTGACGCTGGATCTGGAAGGGTATACAACCGGAAGCTTGAACAGAACGATTTGGGAATAAATCCTCTGGCGCGTTAAAAAGTGTTTGGTGGGATAAAGTTGGGGCAATCAAACGAGTTAATTATTTTTTGCCTGATAGTTTAATTTTTTTTTTGCAATATGACGAGAGAACAAATAAAAAAAATATTACGGGAACTGGAAACAGGCTCTATTAGTTCTGATACAGCCTTTGAAGCATTAAAAGAGTTACCCTTTAAGGACATTGGACACACTAAGATAGACAATCATCGCGCCATGCGCAATGGGCATCCGGAGGTGATCTATGGCGAAACGAAATCCATAGAGCAGGTGGCAGATATTTTTCAGGCATTGAAAAGCAGTGGACATAACGTGCTTGCGACCAGAATCGATGAAGCAAAAGCAAAGCGCATTCAGGAAATCTGTCCTGATGCTCACTATAACAAACTGGCCAGAACCGTGTTTTTTGAAGTTGACGCAGTCCGAAAAACAGAACATGAGATTGCAATAATAACAGCAGGAACGGCAGATTTGCCGGTTGCTGAAGAAGCCAAAGTCACAGCAGAAGCCCTTGGAAATAAAGTCAAGCTGATCGCTGATGTTGGCGTCGCCGGCATCCATCGTTTGTTTGCCAAAATGGATGAAATAAAAAAGGCACGCGTCATCATTGTGATTGCAGGTATGGAAGGTGCTCTGGCCTCTGTGGTTGCCGGTCTGGTTGATGTCCCTATTATTGCTGTACCAACAAGTGTGGGTTATGGCGCAAACTTTGGTGGTTTATCAGCCCTGCTTACCATGTTAACTTCTTGCGCCAATGGCGTAACAGTGGTGAATATCGACAATGGTTTTGGTGCTGCTTTTGCTGCAAGTCAAATCAATCGTTTGAGCATGATTTTTAATGATTGAACATTGATGAGCTAAGCCTGTCGCAAATTGTCAGCGCATCATCATTCTGCTGCATAAATCATAACATGCCGAAGCTAAAAAGAAATGCATTTCCATTTGTAGAAAGGACACACATCATACGCATTATAGGGTACATGGAATCAATGCATACAATTTGGCCTCAGCACAAAGTCATTAGTTAACCTCGAAACAATAACCGTAACCAAGGCGGGTGACAATGTTCTTTCCATATTCCCCAATTTTTTTACGTAATCGTGTAATGTTTACATCGATTGTGCGATCCAGCACATATGCCTCGTTTTTCCAAACGCGCGTTAAAATCTCATCCCTCGAGAATACACGTCCCTGATTTTCCAAAAACAACTTTAAGATCTCAAATTCCTTTTTTGTCAAGTTGACCGGCTCTTCATCCATCTTCACCTTCTTTTCATTCACATTGAGCTGTAAATTCTCAAACACAACAATTTCCGGTACTTCTTCAACCGTTTTTTCTCTTACACGACGCAGCACGGCCTTTACACGAGCTACCACCTCTTTAATTGAAAAAGGTTTCGAAATGTAATCATCCGCCCCTAAGGTAAATCCTGTTAAGGTATCATTTTCTGAGTCTTTCGCCGTTAAGAAAATTATTGGCGTTTTTCGTGTATTAATATCTTTTCGTAAAATACTTGCCATTTTAAAACCTGACATACCCCCCATCATCACATCCAAAAGCAACAAGTCAAACTGAGTGATCTCTTTTTTCAATGCATCTTCGGCAGAAAAAGCCGTTTCCACATAAAACCCTTCACTTTCCAAATTAAACTGAAGAATCTCGCAAAGGTCCTCTTCATCATCTACAACTAAAATTTTATATTCCTCCATAATTTTAGATTATTAACAAAAATAATAAATTAAAAGACATCTCCCGCTATTAGGGAGATGTCTCTGCCGTTAACGCTTTAACAGCTTAGCAACTTAAAACAACAATGAGGAGAAAGAGTTGGCTTGTAAAGGGACGGATCTCCCTTTCCCAAGCCGCTTTCTCCTTTTATCTTTCAATTTAGTCAATCGTTTATTTAATTTGCAAAGAGAAGAGGCACTTCGTTGTTGCCACTCTTTTCTTTTACATTGCCTTTTATTATTGTTTGGGATGTAGAAAAATGAGTTGCTAAAAGCGTTATCAAAGCGATAAAAATTACTTGTCTCATTACCTGTTTCAAAATATTATGTGTTGTTTTAAATCACACTACAATTTTAGACACCAGGTATTACAGTAGAGCTAAGCACAAGTTACATTGGCAAGAAATAGGTGTTACATCAATGTGACATTCCTATTTACAATTATACGCATCTCACTATCAATTAACCAAATACAAGTCAACCCAAATAAAAACAGACTAACAAGCACTCCTACAGGCAACCAGTATTTTTAATGAGTAAGCGTTATTTATTTGACTTTTATATTAAAATATCGTATTATTGTGATACTAATTTAATATCACTATGAAGACAGAAAAAACGATTAAGCCAAACAATGGTTACGTCATGTTAATGATTTTAATAGCATTAATTGCCGTTACAGTTTTAGGAATAGTTTTTGCGCACTTGCTGATCCTATTGACTTTAATTCCGGTAATCATCATTATTTGGGGTGGATTTTTCATTGTCAATCCAAACAGCTCCAAAGTATTGGTACTCTTTGGTGCATATAAAGGTACGGTTAAGGATAACGGGCTCTTCTGGGCCAATCCCTTCTACTCCAAGCAACGCATCTCACTGAGGGCAAGGAATTTTAACAGTGATCATCTGAAGGTAAACGACAAAATTGGAAATCCCATTTTAATTAGTGTGATTCTCGTCTGGAAGGTACAGGACACATTTAAGGCTGCATTTGATGTTGATCATTACGAAGAATTTGTGCGTGTTCAAACAGATGCTGCGGTGCGAAAACTCTCAGGATCATATTCTTATGATAATTTTGATGATGATCAGACAGAAGTAACCCTACGCTCCGGTATGGATGAAGTTAATGATGCATTGGAGCACGAAATAACCGAGCGGCTTGCAATTGCAGGCATTGCGGTTATGGAAGCCCGCATCGGATACCTGGCATATGCGCCGGAGATTGCTAGTTCCATGCTTAAACGCCAACAGGCAGTTGCCATCGTCGCAGCCCGTAAAAAAATTGTTGAGGGTGCTGTCCTAATGGTTGAAGATGCCTTGCAACGTTTGTCGGATGATAACATCATCGAATTTGATGAAGATAAAAAAGCATCCATGGTGAGTAATCTTATGGTTGTACTCTGCGGCGACAAAGAAGTTGTACCTGTTATTAATGCCGGCACTTTAAACGCTTAATTTTAAAAATCGTCTTTCCGCTTCCATGGCTAAAAAAAAGAACTTTGTTCTACGCATCGATCCTGAAACGTTTAAACTCATTGAGAAATGGGCGGATGACGAATTTCGTAGCGTTAATGGACAACTTGAATGGATGATTCACAAAAGTTTGAAGGATGCGAAACGATTGAAATCACAAAACGGAAAAACAGATGAAAAAAAGACTTTGTAAATATGGTCTGAGCTTTACTCTCCCCGCACCAGAACTTCGCCGATCTTAAAGTCAAACGGAGTTGTCAGCTTGATATTTTCACGGTTTCCTTCCACAAGCACTAACTTAACACCATTTCGTTCAACAACAGTGGCGTCATCAGTAAATTCTTCGCTGTAAGGTTTATCGTATGCCGCCAAAATAACTTCTGAAGTAAATACCTGAGGCGTCTGTACAATCTTCAAATTATCACGATTTACAGAATAATTGGTGCTGTTATTGGCAAAGCGCAAAGACTCATGCATGTCACGGATCGGGATTGCTGCGCCAAACAGTTCCGCTTTCTTATATACCTGCGTAATGGTATCAATGCTCACAAAAGGTCGCACACCATCATGTATTCCGATTACGCCGGGTTCATCCACCAAAGCCAACCCATTTTTCACGGAATGGAAACGCGTCTTTCCGCCAAAAGCAATTCGATAGGGACGTTTAAAATGATACTTTCCACAAAGGTTTAGCCAGTTTTCTTTTTGAACTTCAGGCAAAACAAGAATGACATCCATTTTCGAATCAAAATTTAAAAACAGATTGATGGTATGCATCAGCACCGGTTTATCGCCAAGCAACAAAAACTGTTTCGGTACTTCTGACCCCATTCTTTGTCCTGAACCTCCGGCGACAATAATTACGTATCGTTTCATTCTTTTAAAAATCTTTATGTGTACAAGTAGCGTTTGATGCTTTTCTTAGGCGTTTTCTTAAATTCTTCAGGATAGAGTTCTATCCTCGCTACATTCATGTAATTGGGCAGTTCCTTGTTAAGCACAAGCAAATTTTCCTTCATAATTACATTTAACTCCTTTTCACCTAATTTTTCTGAATCTGCAGCCTCATAATCAGCATATACAAGTGCCTCCAGTTTGCCATTCTTTTCGCGCACCACACATTCCTGCACATAAGGCATGCTGCTTAGCTTTGCCTCTATTTCTTCGGGGTAGATATTTTGACCACTGGGTCCCAATATCATATTCTTGCTTCTCCCCCTTATATAAATAATATTATTTTCATCGATAACACCAAGATCTCCTGTGCGCAGCCATCCATCTTTCGACAGAACCTCTCTTGTTGCATCTTCATTTTTGTAATAGCCATCCATCACATTGTCACCTTTCACCAGAATTTCTCCTGGAATAGTGAGTGGATTTGGAGAATCCACCCTCGCTTCCATTCTTACAACAACTTTTCCTGCTGATCCCAAAACATGATTTTTCCAATCGGAATAACTGATCAGCGGTCCACACTCAGTCATACCGTATCCGATGGTAAATCGAAATCCAATCTTACGTAAAAAATACTCAACATCTTTATTTAGAGCAGCACCGCCAACAATCACCTGCTGAAACTCACCGCCAAAAACAGTGGTCAGCTTCTGATTAATTTTTTTAAACACCTGTGAGTTAATTACGGGGACCTTCATAATCAAACGCATTGTTTTTTTATCAATGGCCGGAACAATCTGCTTCTTGTAGATCTTCTCGATGATCAGCGGAACCGCCAAAACAAGTTTTGGCTTAATCTCCTGAAAAGCCTGTGTAATGATCCTTGGGGATGGAGTTCGGGTTAGAAAAGTAATGTGACACCCCATAAGCACAGGCGTCAGAAATTCAAACAAGCATCCATAAGCGTGCGCCAAAGGTAAAAATGACACAATGCGATCTCCTGGACGTAAGTCTATATTAATATCCCAGCCAATGCGTGCATTAGACCAGATACTTCTGTGTGACAACATCACTCCTTTTGAAAATCCAGAAGTCCCGGAGGTATAGGAAATGACTGCCAGGTCCTCCAGATGAACCGATTCAAACTTAACATCATCAATAAGAATGGACTTTTCACCAAAGGTTTTATGTGTTTTTTTTACGGAATCAATCAGTTTCCCTTTGCAATTGTCCACCAGAGCGACAAATCCTTCAAGTGACAAAATCCCGCAAATATCAGGCATCTTTGTCTCATCAATTTTATCATAGATGTTATCAGTTGTGAAAAGCAACCGCGCATCCGAATGATTTACAATGTGATGTATGTCACTGGTATTGAAATCAGGCAATATGGGAACAATCACGGCACCATAGGTGACTGTTGCAAGATAAACGGTCGCCCAACTCGACATGTTCCGGCCCACCAAAGCAATCTTATCTCCTTTTTTTACATCCAGCGCTTTAAATAAGTGATGCAGCAGCACGATCTTGCCCCCCAATTCTGCATAGGTCATCGTAGATTGATGGTAATCTGAAAAAACATTCCTGTTCCAATTGGATTCTAAGCTCTTTTTAAGCAACTTAGGCAGTGATTCTTTTTCCATGTGAGATCTTTAAAGTGCAACTGCAAATATGTTCAAAAAAGGGGAGACTTAAAAATTAAAAAAAACTTAAACTAATTTCGCCAATCAGCAGGAATAAATATGGACCCCACCATTGTAAACACCACATAAAAGGGGACTAACAATACCACAAAAGGGAGATAGGGCATACTTTTTCGCGTTTGGAAAAATTCACCCGATGCGATTAACAAAGCACCTTCTGCCACAAGTTTTACCAGGAGCAGTACTAAAAGTAACAGCCCCCATTTATGATCCCCAAAAGCAAAAGCAATATTTACAATTAATGTCAAATTGAAGAGTGCCACCAAGACCCCTGAGATTATAATATCCGGATCTCTGTAATGCAAGGCCTTTGAAGACCATCTTTTACGCTGTCTGAAGAACGATCGTATATCCAGAGGCTGTATCCATGCAATTGCATTTTTATTTTTAAGATAATCAATCTTCCATTGATGACGCTTCGCGTATTCCAAAAGGAACATATCATCCCCGGATAAAAGGTCGCTTTTTACAATACTCAAATAATCATCTTTCAATTTTTTCCTGTTAAACACCAGGTTTGCGCCATTGCACATTATGGGTCTGTTCCAATGTACACATGCCGCGGTTGAAACTGCCAGACTTTGAAACTCCAGACCTTGAAAATGAGCAAAAAATGAAGCCGCATTAGAAGCAAAGGATACAGGTCCAATAAGCAGATCCGGAGCATGTAAGCTGATATACTGTGAGATGGTTTCAAGATGGAGTTTTGAAACTTGAATATCCGCATCCAGGGTCAGAATGTAATCTGAATTTGCTTTGGAAAGCCCAGTTTGAATGGCTGCTTTTTTCCCCTTTCCTTCATTCTTAACAAGACAAACATTCCCAAATTCCTTTTGAAATGCAAGGATCAACTCCACACCGGTATCCACTGAATGATCATCCACAAATATTAATCTATAGAAGTTTTCCGGAAGCGATTGTTTTTTAAGACACCCTATTAATTCATGCAAATGATTCCCTTCATCCTTAAAAGGAATGATAACGCTCAGCGCCGTATATTTTTTTGATTCCGACTCAAAGCTAGAAAGCTTTTTCCATCCATAAAAATAGAAATGCAAGCATGTAAAATACCCCAGATATATGGCGATGAAGAACAGAAACATTTAAAAGGCAGCTAGCAACAAACCGATGTCCTTTGAAGGTAGATTAAAGCGTGAGCCAATGTAGTGATTGGTTAAAATCCCCTGATAACAATAAACACCATTGCAAAAACCTTTGTCTTCCTTGATGTAACTCATAACACCGCCCCTATCTCCTACTTCAAGAAACAACTGTGTTAAAATATTACTAAAGGCAATGGATGCAGTCCTGGGCACTAACATCGAGATGCCTGCCAAACAGAAGTGTTTTATTTTATATGCCTTATATAAAGGCTTTTTCAATGTGGTTGGCGATGAGGTTTCAAAGCATCCCCCCTGATCCACGCTTAAATCGATGATTACAGCACCGGGTTTCATTAGCTGCACAAGCTCATTGGTCACCATAAAACGTTTTGAACCATACAAAAAACGCAATGTCCCCACAACTGCATCAGCAGATTTCAAGGCCTTTGAGAGGACGTTTGGATGCAGGTTGGATGTAAACACATTTTGCCCCAGATTATTCACAAGATCCCTCAGTTTAGATATTGACTGGTCAAACACCTTCACCTCAGCACCAAGCCCCAGCGCAGCTTTTGCAGCCACGGTTCCGGCTGTTCCTGCACCTAAAATAACAAGTTCGGTTGGCGAAATTCCTGTAACACCACCAAGCAAAACACCCTTTCCACCATCTTCGAACCCAAGTTGCTGAGCGGCAACCATAACAGCTACGTTTCCTTCAATTTCACTCAAGGATCGCACCACTGGAAAACTCTGATGTTCATCCATTAGTAAATCCATGGCAATGGCAGTAACCTTCTTTTGCATAATCATCTTCAGCACATTGGCTTCCATTTCAGCATAATTCAGCAAGGACACTAGAACGGCTCTTTCCTTCATCAGACCAATCTCCTCTTTATTTGGAGAAGAAACCTTTACAACAATATCTTTTGAGAAAATCTCTTTCTTATTACTGACAATAAATGCCCCTGCTTCGCTGTAATCTGTATCTGTAAATCGAGAGGCCAATCCTGCACCTGACTGCATAAACACCTGGTGCCCATTATCCTTAAGCAAACCAACCCCTTGTGGCGTTAGGGGAATGCGTGTTTCTTTTGTATTGTCTTCCTTTGGAATTCCAAATGTTAATTTATCCCCTTTTCTTCCCAACTCAACCAACTGCTCCTGAGGATAAAGTGCCTCCCTACCTATGCCATAATAACTTTGTGATGGATTCTCGCTCGCCATATCGGAATAATTTCAATTTAAGTCTTACCTTTCAAAATTAAAAAAAACTTTCTACAAAACAGCAGAGGAGTCCGTCGGGTATTTCAAAAGAACCCTATTTTAGCTACTTTTGCTTAAAACACATTTGGAATGGCACATATCTTGGTCGTTGACGACGAACGCGGAATAAGAAACACACTAAAGGACATCATTGAGTACGAAGGACATGATGTTACATTGGCAGAAGATGGTCCTGTTGCATTAAAATTTATGCAAACTACAACCTTTGATGTTGTTTTCTGCGACATAAAAATGCCGCAAATGGATGGGCTTGAGGTGCTTGAAAAGATCAAACAACTTCATGAGGACACACAGGTTGTAATGATCTCAGGGCACGGTGATATCGACACAGCAGTTGAATCAATCAAAAAGGGAGCTTATGATTTTATTCAAAAACCCATCGATTTAAATCGCTTGCTTATCACCCTGAAAAACGGATTGGATAAAACAGACCTGATCACAGAAACACGAATTCTTAAAAAGAAAATCAGTGGAGAAAAAAAGATGATCGGAGAATCGGAGCCTTTAACTCACATCCGTGAAATGATTCAACGCGTGGCACCATCAGATGCAAGGGTGATGATAACAGGAGAAAATGGAACAGGAAAAGAGGTTGTTGCCCGCTTGCTTCACGACAATAGCTCCAGATCAAAAAAACCATTCATTGAAGTGAATTGTGCAGCCATTCCATCTGAGTTAATTGAAAGTGAACTATTTGGACATGAAAAAGGAGCCTTTACTTCAGCCATAAAACAACGCAAGGGTAAATTTGAACAGGCAGACGGTGGAACAATCTTTTTGGATGAAATCGGCGACATGAGTCTGGCCGCTCAGGCTAAAGTGCTCAGGGCCCTTCAGGAGAATGTAATTACAAGGGTTGGAAGTGACAAAACAATTAAAATTAACGTACGTGTGATCGCTGCCACCAATAAAAACCTTCGAAGTGAAATTGACGCAAATAACTTTAGAGAAGATCTTTACCACCGCCTGAGTGTAATTTTAATCCATGTCCCCCCCCTTCGTGAACGCCGTGATGACATTCCGCTTCTCGTTGATTATTTTAATAAATCCATCTCCGGAGAACTTGGTAGTCTGCCAAAAACATTCGACGAAGATGCAATCAAAGAACTTCAGGAACTTCCCTGGACAGGGAATATCCGAGAATTAAGAAATGTGATTGAACGTGTATTGATTCTTTGTGAAAACACGATAACCGGGATGGATATCAAGCGGTACGCAATGCCCCTGACCTAGATCTCATCTGCGCAACAGAATGGGAAGGAGAACACCATTGCAGCTGCCTTGGTGTCTTATTGTAGGATGCATTGTGTGAATTTATTCCTTCACCTGACTAATCAGATTTGTATTTTCAGGGATATACTGTAAATAAGAATTCGTGTATTCCGATTTATTTGTAGCGGTTTCATGTAAATCAACAAATTTCAACTTAGGAACCAAATCGGTGTTGGCAGCATTTAGATTTGTAAAAATCCTCAATGCCTGACCGGCAGAAATAGATTTACTTTTCATACCATTCCATTCCATAATATCATATATCGTACAATTGTACTGCATGGCAATTTTATGAAAGTATTCTCCTCTTTCCACATAATGAATTAGTGGTTCACTGTCTGAAGTATGCATCCCCACCTCAGCCCGCAGGTCATTGTAATCTTTACTTACAACTTCCAGTGCATAGATTGTATTTTCTTTGCGTTGAAATTCTTTCACAAGACTTTTTGGCAAAGCCAAAGATGCGGGCTTCCCATACACAGGAATGTAGTTTTGTTTAAAAGATGGATTCAACTCGCGAAGTTCTTCAACTGTAATATCAATGGCTCCAACCACCTGCTTAAACCAAACTGGCTGTTTTACACTCACCGTGCCTACTTCATGAAATTTATAGGGTAAATGTTCAACCTCTATGTCATGTCGGTTATAGAAGCGCGAGGCATAGCAAGCAGCCACAAACTTTGGATAATAGTTTCTTGCCTCAATGGTGAGATAGGGCCTTAACTCCCAATAGTTTGTTTTTCCTCCGGATTTTTCAATGGCCATTTCAATCATCCCGGGACCGCCATTGTAGGCAGTGATCGCAAGTTGCCAATCATTAAAAATACGATACAAATACTTTAGGTATTCACAGGCAGCCTCTGTTGACTTTTCAGGATCCCGTCTTTCGTCAATGTAAGAATCAATGCGAAGATCAAACATCTTACTTGTATGAAACAGAAACTGCCAAAGCCCCACAGCACCAGATCGTGATACAGCCAAAGGATTGAGTGCAGACTCAATGATTGCGATATTTTTCAATTCTAATGGTAAATTATTATTGGCAAGCTTTTCATCAAAAAGCGGGAAATAGTATTCTGCCCTCCCCATGATCCGTGCAAACTGTTCAGGATTATCAACAATGTACTGATCGATGTAACGTTTGGAATCTTCACTGTAGGTGAGTTCAATTGGAGTACGTTTGTTCAGATAGTCAATAGAACTCTTATAAAGATGTGAAGCATTCCGGTCAAGCATTGCACTTCCATTTTTTGATGGCGCCGTGCTGTTGGAATTATCCTTAATTGCGGATGAATTAATATTCATCGCAAAGGTCATCATAATAATAATTGTTACAGTGCGAAGCATGTTCAGATTCTTCAATTTACCGCTTTTACCCAAAAAATTTGATACAATTATAACAGTTATCATTAGTTTTTGATCTTACACCTACATTATTTTTTCATTAACTCCATCAATTCACAATCCCTACAGGGGGTGAAAATAGGGATTTTTTTATTATTGTGCAATATTTAATATAAGTTTATTTAACTTTTAAATAACTTACCTTCGCTTTTTTCACATTACTTTTGATATCCACGAGGAGATAACTATTTTAGTACTGAACTTTTAGCAAATGCTTAAAAACAAGATATTTATATTTTTTCTGCTTGCCCTTTTATTCTTATTAACTCCTGAGACAAGCTTTTCTCAACGGAAGTTAGAGGTATTTGGGCAATTAAAATCAGAGCTTCCGGATCTAAAAACCGGAGAAATCAGGATACAGGAAGACGATGGAATTTTTCAGAAAATAAAATTCAGCAGATCCGGTAAATTTGAACTGGCGTTGCCTTTGGGCCATATCTACACCTTTGAGTTTTCTCAGCCCGGTTGCATTAGCAAGCAAATTGAAATATCAACACATTGTCCGGAAGCGCACGAAGAAACAGTGTTTGACCCTTTTCATTTCTCCGTTTTATTGGAAATCTATTCCGAAACACCTTCAATAGATACCCTATTTTATGATCGCCCGGTTGGGAAAGTCTATTTCGATGAAACATACCAGAAGTTTGGGTACGACCGCGAATACATTTTATTTGTTCAGAATACAATACGGGAAGCGGTGGAACGTCAATTAATGGCTTCTATCGATCGTGACAATCAATCAGAGCGATTAGAGGCCATGAATACATTGCTGAGTAAGGTTGATTCACTAGGCGTTCAGGGAAAACACATTTTAGCGGACTTCGAACCTGACAGTGCATATGCTTCAGTCATGGAAGAAACGCCCATTGCAGACAGTACCAATGAAGCAGATTTGGCACAGGAAGAACTTGCCGTCGCCCTGGTCGACAACACACAAGAGGTGGCAAATAAGAAAGAAACACCGCCTGTGATAAATGCAAACGAATTAATCTTAAAATCACCGGTTAACACAGAAACAGATACCTTCCGTACTGCGTTGGCTCTCTCAGAAGCAAGATCTACAGCGCAAGAACCGGCAAATCTGCCAGAAAAGGCTGAAATAAAAGTAACAACGCCAACAAACAAAGCTGAAGTACCGGTGGGTCCTGTTACAAAGAATGAGGTAAAGCAAGCCCCTGATAAAACGATTAAAACGACAGAGCAAAATACATTAAAAGAACCTGAACGAAAGATCAGACCAAAGGAGAGTACCATTACAACAGAACCTCAGTTTAAGAAACGTCCGGAACGCAAAACATTTGAAAATATAAAATATCCAACCGGGTTGTGGACCAGGATCTTTATCAATGACGGTTCCAGTGTCACCAAGTACACAATGATTCAATATGATACAGGTAAAACTGCGTACTACAAACAAGAGCAGTATCAATCTGATTCATTGCAGATATCTCGTAGTATATTTATGCGTGTCATTAAATAGGAGAACATGAATTTAATACTTAAGCGGGAGGTTTATTCCCCCAATGTTATAAAGCTTGATGTTGAGGCGCCCTTAATTGCCAAAGCCCGTAAAGCAGGTCATTTTGTTATTGTCAGAGCTGATGAGCATGGCGAGCGAATCCCTTTAACCATTGTTGATTCGGACAAAGAAAAAGGCTTCATCACACTCATCATACAGAAGGTTGGCGTTTCGTCAACTAAGATTGCTGATTTAAAGGAAGGTGATTTTATTCTGGATGTCGTTGGCCCACTGGGAAAAGCGACACATATAGAGAAAGCCGGAACAGTGTTGATGTGTGGCGGTGGTGTTGGCGTTGCTCCTTTGTTACCAATCATCGAAGCATTCAAACAAGCGGGAAATCGTGTCATCTCAGTACTTGCTGCCCGTACAAAAGACCTAATCATCCTTGAAGAGCAGGTTCAAAAACACTCAGATGAAGTGATCATTGCAACGGATGATGGAAGCTATGGCATGAAAGGTCTCGTTACCGATGCCATGGAAAAGGTAATCCAAAGGGAAAAAATCGATTTAGCTGTTGTGATTGGCCCTGCCATTATGATGAAATTTGCATCATTAACAACCCTTAAACACAACATTCCCACCCAGGCCAGCCTTAACACCATCATGGTTGATGGCACAGGAATGTGCGGAGCATGTCGTGTAACCGTTGATGGCGCAACTAAATTCGTTTGTGTTGATGGACCGGAATTTGATGCTCACAAAGTTGATTTTGACGAAATGCTCCTGCGTCTGAATGCGTACAAAGAAGAGGAAGAAATTGCAAAAAACAAGCAGTAATTAAATCTGAAAGTTTATGCCTATAACATCAGAATACATTGCCGAGGAAAGAAATGCAGAGTGGCGCAAGTCGCTGCGCTCAGCAATAAAAAATAAAGATAGGATTGCTCTCACCCGGGTCGAAATGCCTGAGCTTGATCCATCCTACAGAAATGGGAACAATGAGGAAGTCAACATAGGGCTCAACCCTAAAATGGCTGTGGATGAAGCCAAACGATGTCTGGATTGCGTCAATCCCACATGCATTTCCGGTTGTCCCGTTGAAATTAACATTCCAAAATTTATTAAACACATTGAAAACAGCGAATTTCTTGCAGCTGCTTCGGTTTTAAAAGAAACAAGTTCACTCCCGGCGGTTTGTGGCCGTGTTTGTCCGCAGGAGAAGCAATGTGAAGCGGAGTGTTTCTATACCGTAAAACTGAAGAAATCTCCGGTTGCCATTGGCTATCTGGAACGCTTTGCGGCAGATTATGAGCAAAAATCCGGAAACATCGGCATCCCCGCTATTGCTTCCCCAAATCATAAAAAAATTGCCGTGGTGGGCGCCGGTCCGGCTGGCCTCTCATTTTCAGGAGAAATGGCAAAATTCGGCTATGATGTCACCGTCTTTGAGGCCTTGCACGAAATCGGAGGAGTTTTAAAATATGGTATTCCAGAATTCCGCCTTCCCAATTCAGTAATTGACATTGAAATTGACGGGCTAAAACGCATGGGTGTTAAATTTGTTATGAACTGCATTGTGGGCAAAACCATTGGCATTGAAGACTTTCAGGCTGAAAACTATGAAGGCATTTTTGTTGGCAGTGGTGCGGGGCTTCCACGTTTCATGAACATTCCCGGTGAAAATCTCAATGGCATTCTTTCTTCCAATGAGTACCTCACCAGGGTTAACCTGATGAATGGTGCAAAAAGTAACTTCGACACCCCGGTATTAAAAGGCAAAAATGTTGCGATCATTGGAGGAGGAAACACTGCAATGGACTCAGTTAGAACCGCAAAGCGACTTGGTGCAGAGCGTGCCATGATTGTTTACAGGCGTTCCCTTGAAGAAATGCCAGCCCGGGTAGAAGAAGTACATCATGCCATGGATGAAGGCATCGAGTTTATGAACCTAACCAATCCATTGGAGTACTTCGGAGATGAAAAAGGCAGGGTAAAACAAATGAAAGTTCAAAAAATGGAACTTGGGGAACCGGATGAATCTGGTCGGCGACGCCCTGTGCCGATTCCTGATGCCATTGAAACAATAGATACCGACCTTGTGATTGTGAGCATTGGTGTTTCTCCGAACCCAATCATCCCTTCAACAGTCAAAGGGCTCGATACCACGCGTTGGGGAACACTTGTAACAAACGAGGGGATGCAAACATCCATTCCCTTTATTTTTGCAGGTGGAGATATTGTCCGAGGAGGTGCAACCGTCATACTTGCAATGGGTGACGGTAAAGTCGCCGCAAACGCGATGCACGATTTTATTCTGAAGCAAGGCTAGATAAACTGTTTAGTACTTCTATACATATCTTATAGCACTGCAACTGTGATTGATGTTGATATTAACCATATCAATAAAAGCATGCAATCTTCCAACGACAGGCAATTTTAAAAAAATGCAAAATTGCTGACCACTTGTCTGCAATGATGTAAATCGAAGATCAGTTGGTTGGGATTACTGAATCTACGAACCCAGAAGTGGTCTAATGCACCTTACTGTGAAACTCAAAATTTTGCTAATACAGAACAAAAAAAAACAAGGATTTCACCTGAACAACCTACGGACGCGTATAAACAGATGAAACACGATACCAAAAGCAGATTCAATCAATAAAAGAACATCCTTGCAGTTGAAAAGATCATCAAAACGAACCATCACCTTTCAATCACAATGATCCATGTTCCTATTCTAAAAATGACGAACAAAGCGTAGACCCTGTTGATCTTCAAGATTCTAAACATTCACTTAATGCAATTCTTAATGTACAGATTACCTTCCTATTTGTCGATTTTTTATAATTTTATGTATATTTGAACATTGTATACAAAATACTATCCAAAAATTTCGTTTGAATCAAAAAACAAATTATACATCAAAATGAAAAATTACAAGATTGCAGTAGTACCAGGAGATGGTGTTGGCCATGAGATAGTTCCCGCCAGTTTAAAAGTGTTGGATGCAGTGGCATCAAAATTTGGCTTTGAAGTAAACAAGGAAACCTTTGGATGGGGCGCAGGGTACTATCTCGAAAACGGAGAATTTATGCCAAAGAACGGTCTGGACCAACTGAGAAACTATGATGCGATCCTTTTTGGATCTGTTGGACTGCCATCCGTGGATGACACCTTACCGGCAAAAGACTATACCTTTAAGGTACGTACTAATTTTCAGCAGTATGTTAATCACCGTCCGGTCAGAATTTTCCCGGGGGTAAACCGGCCTTTAAAATCAGAGAAACCCTTTGATTTTATTGTTGTGCGTGAAAACACCGAAGGTGAGTTTGTTCAGGTAGGTAGTCAGTACATGCCAGATGCTGAAAACGGCATGGGAGTTGACACCAGCATCTTTACCCGGAAAGGAATTGAAAGAATTGCACATTATGCTTTTAAGCTTGCACGAAAAAGAAGAAATAAGGTAACGCATATCACAAAATCAAACACATTGATTAACAGTTTAACCTACTGGGATCGGGTGATTCGTGAGGTGGCTGCCCAATATCCGGATGTGACGCATCAACAAATGTACATTGATGCTTCAACAGCCAATTTTGTCCTCAAACCCGAAATTTTCGATGTTGTATTAACCACCAACCTGTTTGGGGATATTTTAAGTGATTTGGGTGGTGCTCTAATGGGTAGTCTTGGTTTGGGAGGAAGTGGAAACATCAATCCTGAAAAAGATTTCCCCTCTATGTTTGAACCCATCCATGGATCAGCACCCGACATTGCAGGACAAAACATATCAAATCCTTACGGTCAGATTTGGTCGGTAGCACTTATGCTGGAACATATTGGAGAGGGTGATGCTGCTGGCGCAATTATGAATGCAATGGACAAAGCGACAGCCGATGGCGTCCTCACCGTAGATCTGGGAGGCGACTATAAAACTGATCAGGTAGCAGATGAGGTGATTAATCGTTTATAATTAACACTATGCCGCGATACATTGATTTAACACTTGCTCTGGAAGACGGCATGCGGGGTGTAAGTTCCGAGTCGGTCAAAGAGATTAACAGAGATGGTTGGAATGCAACAACGTTCCACCTCTACTCTCATGCGGGCACTCACATGGATGCTCCACTTCACTTTGATGTATCAGAACAAACCATTGACCAAATTCCGGTAGAAAAATTGTTTGTGGATGCATGGCTTGTTGACATCTCCGAAAAGAAACACATTGACGTGAAAGATCTTTCAGATATTGCTGATAAGATACAGCCTGGAGAAGGTCTTATTTTTCGCTCCGGCTGGAGTCAATACATCGGCACACCAAAATTCAGAGAAGATCTTCCGGGATTTTCTGTTGAATTTGCAGAGTGGTGTGTTACAAAAGGGATTGGTCTGGTGGCGGTTGAGCCCCCTTCGGTGGCGGATGTAAATAACTTGCAAGAGCTGACGAAAGTTCACCAAATTCTACTAGAAAACAACATTGTAATTATTGAAGGTTTAACAAATTTAGACGTCATAAAAAATGAGAAGGTCCAATTGGTTGCCTTACCATTAAAGTATAAAGGAGCGGATGGTGCTCCGGCGAGGGTTATAGCAATTGAACAAGATTAAAAACGCATTTATAATTGAATATAACCATCATGAAATGAGCAAAGGTTTCCGCACTCAAACTTTTCGAAACCGAGGATGATTACGATTTGATCAAAAGCGATGAATTCTCATACCGGCAACAGGGGTGCAGACATTTTTTATTTCATGGATTTTCAGTAAAATCGAAATTTTTAACGCATAAAACAATCATGGCAAAAGGAAAGTGACACAAACCGAGTGGCAGCTAATACGTCAGCTGTAGTGGAAACAAATGATTATTTTTTCCTGGTTTTTGTCTTGTATCCTGCGTCTTGATTCTAATTTTTAAACACATGAAAAACGATTATTTCAAAAGGGTAGCAAAACTGACTCCAACAAAAATGTGGATCAACAATGTCACACGAAGAGAGGCTGAGTTAGCCATTGAAGCTGGCGCAATGGGATGCACACAAAATCCTTCCTACACATGGAAAATGCTGAATCATCCGGAAGAAAAAGAATATGCCAGAAAGATACTATTGGAGACCATCAAAGAATACGATAATGATTATGAAGCAGCCAGCGCTTTCCAGCGAAAGTTAATCACTGGCATTGCTGAGAAATTTATGCCTGTATACGAAAAAACCAATGGGAAACACGGCTATGTAAGCATTCAGGGAGATCCAATTCACGAGCATCACGCACAGGTAATCATTGATGAAGCACGTCTGAACCGGGAAATTAGTCCCAATATGATGATTAAGATTCCTGCCACAAAGGCCGGAATTGAAGCAATGGATGTGCTGATCGCAGAAAACACACCGCTGAACGCGACGGAGGTAATGGGTATGAGTCAGGCCTTGCAGATTTGTGAAATGTACAGGGAGATTACCGCTCGCACCAAAACAAAACCCGTGATGTACATCTCTCTCATTACCGGAATCTATGATGAATGGTTACAGAAAGAGGTTGAAAAAGAAGGGATTGAAGTCAACAAAGATGCACTTTTTCAGGCCGGAATGGTGATCGCAAAAAAAGTTTATAAAACCATGCATGACCGGGACTATGAATTAGGTTTTATTGGAGGCGGAGTTCGCGACTTACACCATTTTACTGAAATGATTGGAGGAAATGTGTGTATCACCATGAATTGGGGCGGGCACGCGGACCAATTGCTGGAAAAAGACATGCCTGTTGTGGCTCGCCTGTTTAACCCTGTACAGGACAATGTTCTGGAAGAACTATTGACAAAAGTGCCACAATTCTGTCAGGCTTATTATGAAAATGGTCTTACGGTAGATGAGTACGAAACATACGGCCCTGTTAAATACTTCTGGGATTCATTTGTAGGTGCGTGGAAAAGTGTACTTGAAGAAATTAAATCCTTAAGAGAATAACCTGTTTTACATCCCTGATACTATAAAAAATCTCAAATAAAATGAAATGAAACGAATACTCGTCGTAGTAGGAACCTTTATCCTGTCGTTGCTTTTATACATTGACAGAGCGTGTATATCGGCAGCAAAAGGTGATATTTCTACCGATTTAAAGTTTGATGACACACAGTTTGGTTGGGTCATGGCTGTTTTCACGCTGGGTTATGCCCTGGCACAAACGCCATCTGGCATGCTTGCTGATAAATTTGGACCTAGAAAGGTAATCACAGGCATTGTTACTGCCTGGTCTGCCCTGACTGCGCTTACCGGAGCAGCATGGAATTTCACTTCCATCCTGATCGTTCGATTCCTTTTTGGTGCAGGGGAAGCTGGCGCTTTTCCAAGCATGGCCAAAGTTGTATTCAACTGGTTCCCCGTAAAAGAACGTGGCATAATACAAGGGATCAATTTCAGTGGATCTCGTCTAGGAGCTGCCTTTGCTATGCCGCTGGTTGCTTATATGATCGCTGAATTAGGATGGCGAATGACCTTTATCATATTTGGAGTCTTTGGCTTCGTATTTGCATTGGTATGGTATTTTCTATTTAGAAATAAACCGGAAGAATTAAAATCAATCTCCAATAAGGAAAAGGCATTTATTACAACCAATCGTCAGCAGCCAGGCTCAGAGAAGCCAGCCCCCATGGCAGCATCAGCGCTTTTAAAAAATTCAAATATGTGGCTGGCAATGGGACAATACATCGCCAGTAACTTTACCTTTTATTTTGCGTTGGCATGGATGTACCCATTTTTGAAAGAGAAATTTGACTTAGGAGGGGTTGAAGCTGGTTTTTTTGCCATGGTACCGCTCATTGCCGGCGCATTTGGAAACTGGGTATCGGGGTTAATGGTAGACGCCATTTATAAAAAAGGCAAATGGAAACTATCCAGACGCTTGCCTGCAATTGTAGGATTTGCACTGGCCGCTTTGGGAATGTTATTACTGGCTCTGGATAGCTCAAGTGCTAATATGTCGATAATCTATCTTTCGTTGGCAATCTTTGGTGCGGACATGACCTTAAGTCCTTCCTGGGCCTTTTGCATTGACATAGGGAAAGAACATGCCGGTCTTGTGTCAGGAACCATGAATATGGCAGGAAATCTGGGTGCTTTTGTTACCATTATTGCATTCCCATATTTGCTAACGTGGACCGGCGCACATGAACCATTTTTCTTTGTATGCGGTGCATTATCGGCCTTTGCAATAATATTTTGGAGCTTAATGAAACCCCAAAACAGCATACTCAAATAAAGAAGTAAATTGATTTATACATTAAAAGAATCACGCGAAAACCAACAACAGGTCTTGAGTATTGATTCTTTTATCTTGATTCTATCAGCACTATGACAAAATTAAAAGGAGTAGGAATCGGCGCAGGGTACTTTAGCGGCTTCCAATATGAAGCATGGCAACGCATTCCCGAAACAACTATTACAGCGATGTGCAATTCAAAAATAGAGAAAGCACGTCCGATAATGGATGAATACGATATTCCCAGGCATTACACAGACTACAAGGAAATGCTTCTGAATGAGAAACCCGATTTTGTTGACATCATCACACCTCCCGAAACACATTTGGAGATGTGCAAGTTTGCCGCAGATTTAGGCATCGACATCATTTGTCAGAAACCACTGGCTCCCACACTTAAAGAATCTGAGGAGTTGGTTGCCTATGTAAAATCGAAAGGTGTACGTTTTGTTGTGCATGAAAATTTCAGATTTCAACCATGGTACCGGCACATTAAACGTCTGATGAGTGAAGACGTCATAGGCCATCCGCACACCATAAATTTCAGATCCCGCATGGGTGATGGCTGGGGCGAACAGGCCTACATCCCCAGGCAGCCATATTTCCGTAATTATCCCCGGTTTTTAGTCTACGAAAACGGCATTCATTTTGTCGACACATTTAGATATCTCCTGGGTGAAATAGATGAGGTTTATGCCATTCTGCGCAAACTAAATCCCCTTATCAAAGGTGAAGACTGTGGGCAGGTTATTTTTAAGTTCAAAAACGGTGCTGTAGGTATTTGGGATGCCAACAGATACAATGAACCCAACTATGATTCACCGCGTTACACATTTGGAGAATGCCTTTTGGAAGGTGATGCAGGCAGTTTGCGTTTAGCAGGGAACGGTGGCATTACGGTTGCGCCTCTGGGACAGGAAGAAACAGACCAGAGTTACCATCACGAAAACATTCATTTTGCAGGCGATTGTGTTTACTTTTTCCAGCGTCATTTTGTAGATTGCATGCTTTCCGGTGATGAATTTGAATCTCATGGAGAAGACTACCTAAAAAGTATCAGGGTGCAGGAAGCAATTTATAAAAGTGCACAATGTGGATTGCCTGTTAAAGTTTAAGTTTTACAGGGATATCACCCCTTCAATTGCTGAAACAATCCTTGTCACTTTCCTGACTTCTTCCGCGGATGCCATTACTGCAATGGCCGTCACTGAAACATGTCGTAAACTTTCGGTGTGCTTATAGGATAGTTTCGCATGTGCAGGAAGCAAGGCAACGACCTTCTTAACCTTCCCTCCTTCATTAGGCACAATAAATTTGAAGATATATCTCTGTGGCCATATCTGACTCTCCCACACATTTTGTCTCAGTTCGTCTATCCTTTTCCTATCCATATCTGCTTGCGAAATTAAAAACAAATCATTAAATAATCAGATTTTTAAACCGAATCAATTGCGTTGAATGATCAAATCAATAAACATTGTTCAATCGAATCCCTGGAAAACTCACCTTTCGCATAAACTCACAAACAAATTACAACTTAAATTGTTTTAAATGCATAAGCGATAAACATGCAATATTCTGATAAATATTTTAACATGCCTGACTTCATTCAAGAGTTTAAAACAATTGAAAAGCATCATAATAAAATCAAACATCAATTTTCTCAATCTGTTAATTCAATCATTCAACAACATTACCAATACACACTCCATGATGAAATCTTAAGTGAGCTACTTGATCAATATGCCAATCACATCATCAATGCAACATCATCAGTCATTGACAAAGATTTAAGCTATCCTGAATATCGTTTGAAAGAAGAACTGGAAAGGATGTACTGGCTAACCCAAAAAAGAAATCTTCTAAACAACCAATCCCTTTTATTCGAAAAAATACATCAAAATTCCAAAACGTTTATGGTGCATCACTTTCCGGGCATACTGAACCTTTCGGGAAATGGTTTTCGTTTACTAGAGGCTAACGCCTTGTTTTACGATTCTGTTTTTGAGTATGATTTAAATGACTACATCTCCAGAAATTCTATTTAGCAATACTACTATCACCATAAACCTATTGTAAGTTTATTTGTGATTATATTCGTCGCATTCTACGACTATGCATGCTCGTTAACATTCCCGGATTTATAAAAATGCGATATCAACATAATAACCTACTTTCCCATCCGCCTTTGGCGAGACAGTATCATCGGCGCTATTGGGCTTATCCGCCTCTGGCGGGGATCGCAATGGGAAGTGTCGGTAAACTATTTTTCAATTCTCTTTGATGCAAAAAAAAAGCCCTCAGATTTCTCTGAAGGCTTTTTGTAAAAAATGGCGGCGACCTACTTTCCCACATTTCTGCAGTATCATCGGCGCTATTGGGCTTAACTTCTCTGTTCGGAATGGGAAGAGGTGGAACCCCAATGC
>JBFHER010000020.1:0-25040 GCA_041584055.1 Bacteroidales bacterium | reverse complement strand
TGAAGTACAAAGCCGTTTGAGTGATGTGGAAATTGATGGATCCAAACACTTGAGTGAATACGTGGAAATCACACTTGATAATCCTTCATTGTGGTCTGTGGCTCAACCAACGCTTTACACAGCTGTAAGTGAACTGTGGCGAGAAGGACAGTTGCTGGATAAAGTTGAAACCCGTTTTGGGATCCGGGATGTGGAATGGAAACCCGAAACAGGGGTTTGGATCAATGGCGAAAATATAAAATTACAGGGGGTTTGCAATCATCAGGATGCCGGGCCGCTGGGGGCTGCTGTTCCGGATAAGATTCTGCGTTTCCGCATTCAGCAGTTAAAAAACATGGGGGTCAATGCCATTCGCACATCTCATAACCCACAAACACCTAAGTTCTACGACTATTGTGATGAGATAGGCATGCTGGTGATGGATGAAATTTTTGACGGGTGGAAAAAGAAAGCCACCAATGATTATGGTGCCCATTATTTTGCGGACTGGTGGGAAAGAGATGTGACATCCTGGATTAAACGTGACCGGAACCATCCTAGTGTCATAATCTGGAGCGTTGGAAATGAAACGGGCAATACCACCGGCGGTACTGAAGCACAGGACCTGGTGGCAAAATGTAATGAGCTGGACCCGACCCGTCTGGTTACGTCGGGGCATTCGGGAAGCACCTACATGGATGTGTTGGGTTACAATGGTGCCAGCGAACGGGTGGATTATTTAAATAACCTGGCGGGGAATACCAAGCCAATTGTTGGAACAGAAAATACACATACCTGGCAGGTGCGCGGATATTACCGTACGAAAACATGGTACCGTGATGGCTACCAAAGCACGGTGTATGCCACAGAGGATTTGACAGACAAGGAAATATTTTACAACGATTTTATGAACAGTGATGATCGTACTGTGGCAAAAAAAGTATTCAATTCGAGTTATGATAATGCCTATGTCCGCTTAAACTCCAGAGGACATATCGAGCAAATACGGGATATCCCACATTATGCAGGAGGTTTCCGTTGGACAGGCTACGATTACATTGGGGAAGCTTCATATGTGCACGGAGGCTGGCCTTTTAAAGCCTTCATGGGGGGAGCCATCGATTTGTCGAACTTCGAGAAAGACCTGTTTTATCTCTATCAAAGCCAGTGGACGGATGAACCCATGGTGCATATCCTGCCACACTGGACTCATCCAATGATGGAGGAGGGCACCATTGTGCCTGTTTGGGTCTATTCTAATTGTGATGAAGTGGAACTTTTCTTCAATGGGGTATCACTCGGAAAACAAACACCTGGTACAAGTCGTCTTGACATGCAATGCCAGTGGCTTGTGCCCTGGGAAAAAGGGACGCTAAAAACCGTGGCTTATAATGGTGGATCGGTGGTTGCAGAGGAAGAAATGAAGACAGCTGGTCGTCCTGCCAAAAATGACCTATCCATTGATGGAGAACCTTTAAGTGAAAACGGTAAGGACATTGTGCAGGTACGTATTACTGCACAGGATTCGCTTGGAATCATGTACCCTTATGGCGAAAATCGAACATATTTTCATGTGATAGGCCCGGGTAAAATTCGTGCCCTTGGCAATGGCAGTCCCATTGATGTGGAAAAACATGTTGGTGTAAATAATCGTATCGCCTTCTATGGTCTGACCCGTGCTTTCATTGAATCAACGGGCGAAGTAGGCGATATTAACCTCCTGGCAGCAGCCATCATGGGAGAGAAAAAGTTACTAACATCAAACAAAGTTTCCATTGATGCACGCATACTTAACTTGAGGGGGAATGCTGCTTCTCCGGATATAAAAATCTATTATACCACCGATGGAAGTACGCCTACCGTCTCATCTGAGAGGTACACCGAAAGTTTCGGGATAAATCTGGGAACCACCGTGAAAGCACTGGTAGTGATGGATGGAAAAGAAGTCTTGTCCTTATCGGAACGCTTCGCTTCGGATGAGGGTTTTGTGTGGAATGAACCCGAGGAAGGTGAAATACCCAATGATATCAACAGCGAACAGGCGGAGGATGCAACCTTTAGCGGTGCTGTTGTTTCCACGGCCGGCTCGGGATACAATGGAACCGGATTTCTTGATTTTGGTCAAAACGTTCAGGGATACGTGGAATGGTATCGCGAAAATGATGGCGATGCAATCACCGAAATACTCACCATCAGATACAGTTGTAATGCTGGAAATGGGAAAGGCAGGACCATTAATGTTGTGGTAAATGGGAAGGAAGTGGCTAGCGAATTACTATTGCCAAATACTGGCTCCTGGGGGAATCACTGGGGAACAGTGTCTTTGGAGATTCCATTGGATCGGGGTGCAAATACAATCCGCCTTATCAATCCTGCTAGCGGAGGTGCTTACATCGATCAAATCTCTTTAGGCAGCCTTTCCGGCATAAAAAAAAAGGCCGCACTTTCTGAAATGTATGTTCTTCCCGTTCCTGCAGAAAATAGATTGAGGATCGAAGGTGTATCCGAACCCGTTTGGAGCATTTTTAGCATAAAGGGGGAGGAGCTCCTGATAGGCAAAGGAAATGAGGTAAATATCTCACAATTAATAAAGGCGATGTATCTGATTCAAATAAAGGATCAACTTGGGAATATAGGCATCAGGCAATTTGTTAAAGGATAAAAGGCATGGTCGTAAATAATTTCGCTGTAAAGTTGAAACGAGACCCGAAGAACGGGACAGGCTATGGGACAAACCAAAATTACCGTACCCCGGGATTGAAACGTCCTGTTCGATGTCTTATGTCCTGCATCTTGTTTCTTGATACTCGATACTCGCATCTTGATTCTTGCATCTTGCATCTTGATTCTTGCATCTTGATTCTTGATACTTGATTCTTGCATCTTGATACTCGATACTCGATACTCGATACTCAATACTCGCATCTTGATTCTTGTATCTTGAATCTTGTATCTTGAATCTTGCATCTTGATACTTATATCTAATATCTTAATTTTAAATAGATGAAATTACAGTTTTTTACATTCGTATTATTTGCACTTGCCATACATGCGCAGTCGCAGGACACACGCTGCGGAACGGTATTTAATGACGGCTTTGATCAGGATGGGGCTTTGCCTGAAGCGTGGTCAGAATACAATACCTCCGGTCAGGTTACTGTTGAAGGTGGACGGCTAAAATTTGATTTTACACCGGAACATCCATCTGCTTATCGCACCTTTGAAGCAGTGAGCAAAGATTTTGCCTATTCCTTTGATGTTGAGAGCACCCGGAACTGGGTGACAGCAAAGATGCACTTGATATCATCATCCGGTAAATACCTTGCCAGCATTGTGTTCGGTAACGATGGTGTTAAAAATATTCAGTATGCCACCGCTTTGGATGATACGCATAAGCCGGGCACTTACACGGGTGGACTCATTGATGGGAGTTACAATAAAGATGTAAGCTATTCGCTGGGACTCACAGCAGATTTTGAGCATCAAACCATCGCCCTTTATTTCGATGGCATTTTAAAGGTAAGTGACATCCCATTTTTGGAACAAGCAACGGATTTTGCCAGGATTGAAATTGAGCAGTTGGCCATGTACAGTGGTGAGGGCCGTTTTTATTTTGACAATATTTTACTGCAGTCTGAGGACGTAAACCGGGCGGAATTGGCAGCAGCTTTAACAGCAGCCATGCATGCGGTGGACGCCGCCATAATTGGAACAGGCTATGGAAACTATCCGCTATCAGCCTACACAGATCTGGAAAATGCAATCAATGAAGTAAATCCTGTCTTAACGAATTGTAGTGCAAGTCAGGAAGAGATCGATCAGGCGCAGCAAACCATAGAATCAGCTTTCGCAGTATTCAATGCGTCACGCATTTCTCCTCTGGTTTTAACACTGTATTCAGGGTATAATTTCACCGGTGAAACAAAGGAGTTTGAATGTGGCTATTACAACGGGAACCTCGGATCATATGATGATACAGCAATCTCATTTAAGCTGGATTCCGGTTATATGGTTACGTTTGCCCGGGATGTGAACGGTTTAGGAGCAAGCAAGGTGTACATTGCACAGGGAGAGGACCTTTCCATAAATTTACCTGCCGATTTACAAGGGGCAGTTTCATTTATACGCGTGGGCCCTTGGTTTAATGCAGATAAAAAAGGAGGTTGTGGCAAAGGTGTTGATATCATGGATGCGCTTGGCGTGACCTGGTATTACAACTGGGGTTTAACTTCCGGGGAGAGCACCAGTACAAGAGAGTTTATTCCCATGTCGTGGGGAGGCATTCCGGCAATCAGCAAGATGCAGGAAGTGGGACAAAATATGACGTTTACACATCACCTGGCGTTTAATGAACCTGATGGCCCAGATCAGGCAAATATGACTGTTGAAAAAGCGCTTGAAGGATATAAAAACATGCATGCATCTGGTTTGCGTTTGGGTGCCCCCGCCGTGACGCATGAAAACAGAGGCACACTATGGTTGGATGAGTTTATGGATTCCTGTCGTACCAGAGGATATCGGGTGGATTTTATCCCGGCCCATCACTATGTGCGTCGTACGACTCAAGGCTTGTACGACTATTTGAAAAAGATTTACGATAAGCATCACCTGCCGATCTGGTTAACGGAATACAATTACGGCAATGCAAATTATTCAGCAATCATATCAGATGAGATAGCGCTTGCCAAATTACAGGGATATAACACAATGTTAGATACCTGTAATTTTATTGAACGTTATTCTGCATTTTATTTTGGTGTTGATAAAGGACAGTTGTCTTTTTACACCCAACGAACACCGTTGGTACTGAATTCCATCGGCGAATACTATGCCGCGCACGAAACGGAACTATCGTATACGCAGGAATCGTATGAGCAAGGCCCTTATGTTGAAACGGCAATCCATGCGCCTGTTTTGAACCCACTGGGCGTTGGCTTTTACCCAAACCCGGTTACGGGGAATGTAATTCACATGGTTTATAGTGATGTGGCTTCAGTCGATGATGCAGAAGTGAGTGTGTATGATATCAGTGGGAACAGATTATTGTTTCATTCAAATTCGCCTGAACAAATCAATGTTCAACAACTGAACAATGGATTTTATCTATTAGGGATAAAAACGGAGCTTGCAGAGCGTATTCATAAAATAATAATTAGAAAATAGGCATATGTTAAACGTTAAAAGACAGATGATTCTGAAAACCAATTTAGTTATTGCACTGCTTTGTTCAGGCTTGTTGATTTTTGCTGAAGATCAGCCCTGTGGAAGTGTTTTTTTTGATGCCTTCGATACCGATGGTGCCGCTCCTGAAGTGTGGACAGAATACAATACCTCCGGTCAGGTTACTGTTGAAGGTGGACGGCTAAAATTTGATTATACACCGGATCATCCATCTGCTTATCGTACCTTTGAAGTGGTGAGCAAAGATTTTGCTTATTCCTTTGATGTTGAGAGTACCCGGAACTGGGTGACAGCAAAGATGCACTTGATGTCATCATCCGGTAAATACCTTGCGAGTATTGTGTTCGGCAACGATGGTGTTAAAAATATTCAGTATGCCACCGCTTTGGATGATATGAATAAACCGGGCACTTACGCGGGTGGACTCATTGATGGGAGCTACAATAAAGATGTAAGCTATTCGCTGGGACTAACAGCAGATTTTGAGCATCAAACCATCGCCCTTTATTTCGATGGCATTTTAAAGGTGAGTGACATCCCATTTTTGGAACAAGCAACGGATTTTGCAAGGATTGAAATTGAGCAGTTGGCCATGTACAATGGTGAGGGCCGTTTCTTTTTTGATAACATTTCATTGACAGCTGAAGATGTGAACAGGGCTGAACTCTCTGCTGCCATTGCCAATGTCAATGCTTCCCTTGCAAGGTCTGAAATTGGTACCGTTTATGGACAATATCCCCAGGCAACCTATGTTGCACTGGCAGAAAAAATAAATGAGGTAATGCTTGTTGTTGCAGATTGCAATGCCTCACAAACAGAAATTGATCTGGCTTTGGAAAGACTTGAAACGACTTTTGCTAATTTCAATAGCTCCATGGTGGATGAGGTGGTGTTAAAACTGTTTTCAGATTACGGTTTTACCGGTGAAGAGAAAGATTACCGATGCGGATATTACAATGGAAATCTCGGAACATTCGACAATGCCGCTGTTTCATTCCGACTGGAAAAGGGATACATGGTTACTTTTGCCGAAGAAAACAACGGATTGGGATTCAGCAAAGTGTATGTTGCCGCAGACAATGATTTGGAAATAAATTTACCCTTGCAGTTGCAAAAAACAGTTTCATTTATTCGTGTCAGTCCCTGGATCTATTCAAAAAAGAAATCTATTTGTAGTGGTGGTCCGGAAATTAAGCCTGCCACAAATTGCACATGGTTCTATGATTGGGGAGGAGCTTCAGAGCCCTATGGCGACATGGAATATGTGCCAATGACCTGGGGGAAGTGGTTTGGTAGCGAAAAACTGCAGGAGCTTGGAAGTACAATGTATCACAATCATCATCTGGCCTTTAACGAACCAGATGGTGCAGAGCAGGCTAACATGACAGTAGATGAAGCAATTACCAAATATGCATTGCTCCAGGAATCGGGCTTAAGGTTAGGCTCCCCAGCGGTGACGGATGGCGCCAAAGGGAAGGCTTGGCGCGATGAGTTTATGACAAAGGCATTGGATGCCGATCTGCGCATCGATTTTATAGCGGTGCACTATTATAAGAAGACAACAGCAATGAATTACTACAATTGGCTAAAGGCAATTTATGATCTTTATCAACGTCCGATCTGGGTGACAGAGTTTAATTATGGTGCCACCTGGACCTGGGATTCCGGTCCAACCATGGCGCAATATATTGCCGGATTGTCCTCCTATGTTTATATGTTGGATACATGTTCTTTTATTGAACGTTATAACATCTTTAACTTTAACAACTCAGCCCTTTCCCTTTATACACAAAAAGAACCCGTTATTTTAAATGAAGCAGGAGAATACTACCGTGATTTTGAAGATGCAATCGCCTATACGCAGCAGTTGTATGAACAGGGGCCACAAAGTTCAACAGGTTTACAATCCATGTCCGGGGGCAAGGTAAGCCTTTATCCAAATCCTGCTTCCGATGCCTTTACTGTTTCGAATGCGCAGGGTGCTGTTTTGGAGTTGTTCGATGTTCAGGGGAAGCGTGTAATTAGCAATTCTGTTAAAAGCAATGCCCATAAAGTTGAAATGCATCATTTGAGTGCCGGCATGTATGTTGTGAGAATAACCAAAGCGGGCGTAATGTCAAATCATAAGCTTGTTAAAAACGAAGAACGGTGATGGTGATCTTTCCACACAGATTCCAATTTAGTAAAGTGGGAAATTATAACTTCTAAAGGAACGACAACATTACTTATTGTTTTGGTTTTGAGTTGTATGGTTCTGGTGTGTGCCTTGACTGTATGTGGTGATGGTGTGAGTTTGTACAAGGAAAAAAACGATCAGAATCCTGATGGAATTGATAGGTACAGCCATGTTATATCGCGCTTAATATGGATTTCTTTTTAGAAAAACACCTTGATAAATATATCTATTTTCTTTACGTCTGAATATTATTATTAATATTGCAACGGAATGTGAACATCTACAGATTTTTATTTTCTTGTTTACACTATTTATTATTCAAACAAACCTCAACAAATGAAGAAAATTTACTTGTTAGGATATCTGTTGATATATGCTAGCTCATTTTTAGCCCAAACAGAATATCAGAAAGGTTATTTTATTAATAATGATAATCAGCGAACCGAATGTTTCATTCTAAATGAAGATTGGTATGAGAATCCATTCTCGTTTACTTATAAACTTAATCCGAATGGCGAAGAGTTGCATGCTGATATTGAGGATATAACCTGTTTTGAAATCGATTCGATACTAAAATATGTAAGGAGGGAGGTTGAGGTTGACTTATCTGCAGATATTGGAATAGAGAATTACAGCCTCCAACAAGCACCTGAGTTTGAGACGCAAATACTTTTTCTAAATGTTCTGGTAGAGGGAGATCTGAATCTTTATTATTATAAAGGAGATAATCTTACCCGTTTTTTTATCAAATATATGGATGAAAAGACGACACAACTTATATTTAAGTGGCATTATACAGTTGATGGAGGTTTAGCAAAAAACGAATTATACAAACGACAACTTGCATCTTATATGCAATGTAACCCACAATTTCGATTTCAAATTATGGATGTGAGTTATGTAAAGAAAAGTTTGGTAAAATTATTTGAGAGCTATGAAAAATGTTCAGGAAAGCCGAATATGTATTATCAAGCTAAAAGAAAAGGACATTTTGTATTAAATGCAAGTGCTGGAGGGAGCCTTTCATTTTTAGAAGTGATAACAACCACAGGTGTAGGAAATTATAAACAAAGTGGAATATACGGTTTTAATATGGGACCTGAACTGGAATACTTCTTCCCTATTAAAAACAACAAATTGACACTTATCATCAAACCATCCATTGAGATTGATCGTTCAGGATTTCATGTATCAGATCGACATTATGCCAAATATAAATTAAACTACCTAACGCTTCCGATTGGTCTTAGATATTATGGCTATATGCAAAACAACAGACGTCTGTTTTTTAATGCTGGTGTATCTTTTTCTAGTGCAATAAGTTCGGGTATTGATACTTACAATAAAAACATTGATAATGAACCGACAACTCATGCCCATTTTTTACCATTTACAAAGTTTACACTTGGATTCTTTGCAGGCGTTGGGTATGGAATAGATAAGTTGGCTTTTGAACTGAGATATAACGGAATTAACCAAAACCTTACAAACCTTAATCCTTCGTGGAAAGTAAGACAAAACAATTTATCAATTGTAGCTTTTTATTCGTTTGATTTTGTTAAACAATCGTCTGAAATTCAACCTGGGTTTTAGCGCGGTTGACAAATAGAATCTTTTTGTGATCCACATATAGGAGCCAATATCGGGCATTTTATCACACATCTACCCTACAAATTATTTCGCATCCTACGGGACTCCGATTTGTGTTACGTTTAATTATTTCTACCATACTGCCGCTCCTACGGAGCTGGGTCTTTGCTGAGACAAATGCATGATAAGCCCCATAGATACGTCACCTAAATAACCCCGAGCATCCCGGGGAAACGCACATCCACTTTAAGGCGCTCACCTGGTCGTGTGCTTGAACGTATGAATGTTATTTTACACACATTAGTACAATGTTTTTTATATTGCTTGCGCAAGCAAATTTTTCATGAGATCTGTCCGTAATCAAATTTGTACATTTTACACCTGCTGATACGTTTTTAAATATGCGATAGAGGGTTACAGTTTCTAGATCAGAATTCTTGATTTTGCCTTTAGTTTAAGTATTTTTGAGAAATGAAACAATGTGTAGCCATACTTGTTTGTGTTTTTATTGAAACGCTTTTATTTTCTCAGGAGATAAAGTTTAAGCACTTAAGCTCTGAAGATGGTCTGCCTACAAATACGATCAATACTATATTTCAGGACAGCGAAGATTTAATTTGGATTGGAACAAGTTATGGTGTCTGTCGTTTTGATGGGTATAATTTTCTAACACTTCAGTATTCAATATATGATTCTCTTAGTTTAAGCAATAATGCTGTTCAATGTATTATAGAAGATGATCAACGAAACATTTGGATTGGTACCATAGATGGATTGAACCGATTCAATCGGAACAACTTGCGTATTGAGCGAGTCGCAGAATTTAATGGGTTTTCTATCAGGACGATGCTGCGGATGCCGGATAATATGCTCCTCCTGGGTACTAATGAGCATGGCTTAATTCTTTTTAATCCGTACAATGGCAAGCAAAAAAGAATGATGCATTCATCTGATGCTTCATCCATTAGCTCCAATGTTATTAACAGCCTGGTCAATGATCCAGGGCGTGGCATCATTGTTGGGACACAAAACGGACTGGATGTTTTTGACCCTCAAACCGAAACGTTCGACCATATCTTACCGCAGGTTGAGGTTATGAATATCTGTTTTTACAATGATAGTTCCCTGTTTATTTCTGTGTATGAACCAGGATACTATTATCAATGGAAAAACAAATCACCTGAACGAATTGTCCTGCATGGAAGTCATGCCAATAATAGAGTTCTTTCGATGGTAGACACGGAGGAAAGCAACTGGCTGGGTTTTCAGTCGGAAGGGGTTTGTTACTATGACAAAATAAAAAATGAGCAATACCCCATCGTATACAACAAATATAATCCTGACGGGATATCAAGCAATGCATTAACTTGCTTTTATAATGATAAATGGGGAAATATTTGGATAGGGACTTTCGATGGAGGTTTAAATTTCATTGATAAAAGGGCCAAAAAATTCATTCATATTAAAGATAATTTTCTTCCGGATGGACTGCGTAATAACAGGGTGCGCTCTATTTATCAGGATTCAGACGGAGATATTTGGGTAGGAACAAAAGTGAATGGCACGTTGAGCAGGTTTGATCGGAAAACATTAAAGTTTCAGCACTACCTTACATCTGAATCGGTGCCTGAATCAGATAATTACATCATGTGCATTACTGAAGATAAACCAGGACAATTATGGGTAGGTACGCTTGATGGGATGTATTTTTTTAATAAACATACAGGCGCATATAAAACAATTAAAAGCAGCACAGGGCCCAATTCAATGCGCTCAAATCAAATTTGTGCCTTGTTAAAAGATGCAGATCTGCTGTACATCGGCCATCAAAATGAGGGCCTGGATATATTCGATACAAAGAATCAACGCTTCAATAATTTTATCCCCACCCAACAGCAATCAAGTATTTCGGATAAAAGAGTACGCGTACTTTATATGGATTCCAGACACGACCTTTGGGTTGGAACCATGAATGGTTTAAATAAATTTGATCCGGCGACAGGTACGTTTCAGCGCTACTTAAAAAGAAAGAACGACTCAACCAGTATTTCGGAGAATGATGTCTTGTGCATTTATGAGGATCCACAAAAGAACTTTTGGATTGGAACAAAATACGGTTTAAACCTGATGAATCGGGATGATGGGACCTTTAAGTTTTACTCTATAAAAGATGGCTTACCGGATAATTCAGTTTATGCCATTTATTCTGATGATGTTGGAAACCTATGGTTGAGTACACATACAGGAATCTCGAGGTTTAACCCATCGACGAAAGAAATACACAATTACAATACCTACGATGGAATAAGTGCAAACGAATTGTCACAGTTTGTACATTGCAAAACCATGGACGGGGAGATTCTTTTCGGCAGTAACAACGGACTCACCATATTTAAGCCCAATCAAATCACAAACAATGACATTAAGCCAAAAGTTGTATTAACCAACTTTAAACTTGCCAATAAAGAAGTTAAAATAAACGAAGCGGGGTCGCCTTTGAAAAAACACATCAGTCAGTGTGAAGATATCACCCTCAATTATAAGCAAACATTTGTTAGCATTGAGTATGCTGCGATAAACTATTCCTCAACCGAAAATAATAAATATGCATACATGCTGGAAGGTTTTGAGGACGATTGGAATTATGTAGGAACAAAGCGGGAGGTCAGTTACACGAATCTAAGCCGGGGCAATTACGTATTTAAAGTTAAAGCATGTAATAATGATGGTGTTTGGAATCACGAGGGCGTTGCTTTAAAAATAAAAGTATTGCCTCCACCCTGGTTAAGCTGGGGAGCTTACTCTGCATATGCCATCCTCTCTGTATTGTTATTAGTGTGGTATCGAAGAAATTCAAGGATAAAAATTGAGAAAGAAAAAGAGCTGGAACTCAACGAGGAAAAGCTCAGATTCTTTATCAATATCTCCCATGAGTTCAGGACGCCTTTGAGTTTAATTTTGGCACCCCTCGAAAAACTTAAAACAACAAATGAGTCCAGCGAAAGGAATTATGCCATTGATATTATTAACCGCAGTACACTCAGGTTATTGAAATTGGTGAATCAACTTTTGGATTATCGTAAAGCTGAAATGGGTATGTTGGCCCTTCATCCCCAGGAAACTGACATTGTAAACTTTACGAAGGAGGTTTTTAATTTATATGGAGAAGTGGCTTACAGCAAGGGGATTACGCTGGATTTTCGTTGCAGGGAAAAGTCACTGCCTGTGATGTTAGATAGGAATAAATATGAAAACATATTGCATAATCTGTTGTCAAATGCCATTAAGTTTACAGATAAAGGGGAAGTAACTGTTAGCATAGCCACAACAATAAAACACCCCACCAATAAAATTTTCGCATGGTTTAAAAAGAAACAAACCGTAAGCTTTGTCGAGGTTAAGGTCAGTGATACCGGAATTGGATTATCAAAAAATGAACTGAAGAATGTTTTTGACCGGTTTTATCAGGTTAATGATACCAATGCGGGTACTGGACTTGGATTGAATTATGTAAAAAGTCTGGTGGAATTACACAATGGAGAGTTGTCGGTTGAAAGTGAAAAGGATGTGGGGACAGCATTTATCCTGCGCTTGCCATTGGAACGTGACAAATCACATATCAATCATTTGGACAGTCATGGCAAAGGGTTTGAGAAGTATCAGTTTTCAATGAACGATATTGAATCCCTGGCACACGAAATCGGATCGGATAATGAACCAAAAGCAGAAAAAGATCAGTCAGTTCTATCAGGCAACGAAAACAGGAACAGAAAAAAACTTCCGGTGGTTCTTGTGGTCGAAGACAATAACGAATTGCGCACGCAAATACACAAAGGATTAAAGGGCAGCTTTAAAATACTGGAGGCTAAAAATGGACAGGAAGCCTGGGATAAATTGCTCCGTTACTATCCCGACCTTGTGGTATCGGATGTGATTATGCCTGTGATGGATGGAATAGAGCTGTGTAAGAAAATTAAAGGCAACATTGAAGTTAATCATATCCCGGTGGTATTGTTGACTGCGAAAACACTTACGCAAAATAAGATCGACGGTTACAACATCGGAGCCGATGACTATATTTCCAAGCCCTTTCAAATGAATTTGTTACTGGCACGTATTAAAAATATCATCGCTGGTCGAAAAAAGATGAAAGAGCGTTTCTCTTCAACAAGAATAATCGTGCCGGCCAAAGAATTAACTACCAATAATCTGGATGAAGCCTTTTTGGATAAAATATCTAAAATAGTGTTAGATAATATGACCAATCCGGAATTTAACCAAAATGAATTGGCTGAGAAAATTGGAATCAGTCGATCCAACTTATTCAAGAAAATACAGGCATTAACAGGTAGTAATCCAAGTAAGTTTATCAGGGATACAAAACTTAAACATGCAGCCAGTTTATTGATAACTGATAACTATTCGATCAAAGAAATCTGTTTTGCGACCGGATTTAAATCACAATCATACTTCAGCAAAACCTTTAGAGAATTATTTGAGGTAAGTCCGCAAGTATACATAGATATGAATCGCCGGCATAGTAAAAAACAACTCTAATTTACCGATGATTTATAATCAATTATTCATAGTTAATACATTCTGTACTGCCATTTTTATCACTTAAAACAAAGTTCTTCTTACTTTGTGGTATTTAGTTAAAACACTTACGCGTAAAATGCCCAGGATAAGCTTTTAGCGTGAAGGTGAACGATAAAATATATTTTTACGGGAATATCAATTAAAACGATGTCTGTAAATTTATACAAACGCATCATCTTCTGGATTAATGGACTTATTTTAAGGGAGCTTATTAATAACAATAAAATTTTAAACTATGAAGAACAATTCTTTACCCAATGAGTTAAATACCAAAAGAAAGAACGTTGGAGGGATTACGTTACTGGTCGCCTTTTTTCTATTGGCTACCACCACTTTTGCTCAAGTGATCCCTGAAAGAGTAAGGGAAATTCCAACAGAAGCGGGAGTTCCCACCACGGAGTTTTTAATTGTAAGCCATGCAACGGATTCATCTTTTCATCATTCTTTGTTTAACTCCAGAGGAATGTTTAAAAGCGATGATGTCCCCGTAGAATATACTCAGGGAGGTGATTATGTTGAGTATCAAGTCGTTTCCCCAACCGGAGGTCAGTTTGCTGCGGTACTACTTTTGTCAACTAGAACCAATCCGGGTGAAGTTAATGTAAGTGTATATAAAACAGAAACCGAAGTATGGTCTGAGACGGGTATAACGTTGGATGCTTACAACAACAGTTGGACTAATTTTCAGGAGCATGTGTACCTATTAGGTACTTTGGAAGCTGGAACATACTATACCGTGAGAATAACATGGAAGCATGGTGTTAATTTTAATGGCATTAAAGTCATACAAACAGAGGGATCTTCCGATGCCACTTTAAGTGATATAAAAATTGATGGAGAAACAATTGAAGGCTTTGACCCTGAAATATTAGAGTATACAATACTGCTTGAGCCGGGTGCCTGGATAAACTCAATAGAGGCAGTTCCAAATCATGAATTAGCAACAACCAATGATTATAGCGATGTTACGCTTCCTGCTGATCCTAATGTTGGAAGTAAAACAAGCATTGATATTACCGTGACTTCTGAGAGTGGCATTACTAAAGATTATATTGTTAATGTAGTTACACCTATAGAAATAGCTGATTTTAGAACGATTACAGGTCTTGCATTGGGAGGGAGTATTATTAACGATACGGAGGTAAGAATTGCTGATAATGCATTACACGTTTGGAGAAATGGCATGTATGTTGATTACTATGTATATTCATCTTGGGAAGGTAATTTCTCAATGGCCATAAATGGAGCTCTAGGTATCGAAGATGCTGATGCTTATATAAATGTATCAACATATCCACTTGGTGAGGAAGAGAACTGGTCTATGAACCCTATAAATTCTCTACGTTGTGCTACCACGTACAATACAATTGGTGAGCCGACTTACGATGAAATATCCGCTGTAGAACAAAAGTGGTACTTTAGCCTTAAGGCAGAAGAACCAAGGGTACTTAGAATTTATTGTCATGGAAGTTCTCGCGCAATGAATATGTACGGAATTACTTTTAATGAAGTGTTTGAATCGATAGATGGTACTTTGAGTAATTTGCAAGTTGATGGATCTACCGTTGAAGGGTTTGATCCTTACAAACTTACTTACAGTATTGCCTTGCCTAAAGATGCAAGTACTGTTAATATTGTTGCAACTACCACCGATAATAAAGCGTCAGTTGAAAGTGGTGTGGGTGTAATTGATGTGAGCGGTGATATTACAAGAGATACCATAAGCGTTATTTCAGAAGTAGGTCGTGAAGTTAATTATTTTCTTAGCCTGATTAAACCAGTTGAAGTAACAGGTGACAGCCTGAAGCTTTTGATGGGTGATCAGGTATTTAAAAATGAAGGTGCCAGTCCAACAAATGCGTTCTTAAACGGGATGCAGGATGGCGATTATGTAGAATACTATATCTATTCAGAAACAGCAAAGGATGTCCATTTACTTGTATCTGCTGTTAACGGAAACCCGGATACCGTATACAGTAAATTATATGTTTCAGCGTATGAGCCTGGCAGCGAATGGGATATGAATCAGGCGACTGAAATAAATATTCCACACACAGAGCTAAATATGTGGTCCATCGATTATGCAACTGATGTTAAGTGCAATCTTAGCCTTGAAGCCGGGAAAGCTGTAAAACTCAGATTATATGCAAATACCAATGCAGGAAATACATTGGCAAATATTTATGGCTTAACCATTGTGGATGGTGCAACAGAAACTTCTGCAACCGATTTAATTCGTAGCAATGCACTAAAAGTATGGGGTGGAACAGATCGCATAAATGTTCAATTTGATGAAACTTACCTTGGAGCTACAGTACAAATATATGATATAACAGGCAGTCTTGTAACCCGTCGAATCGTTAATGAGTTAAACGGTGTTTATCAAATGGGCCAAAAAGGCTTGTATTTTGTAAAAGTTATGGGTGCAAATAAGCAGGCAACAACAGTGAAGTGTATCGTGAAGTAAAACTGAGGTGCGATAAAAGATAATTCAAAGAGGCCCTGCTTGTTTTCAGGGTCTCTTTGATTATATTTAGGTTCATGTCACCCCTGTGTTTATCTAAGATAAGGATTCGGCTTAAAGTGATTGCTACATGTTTTCATTGGACGTTTTATCAAAAAAAAGCTTATATATGTTGCGATTGAATTAGGATGATTTGTCAAAAGGCATTAAGGTCTTAAAAATTGAGGAGAAGAAATTTCAGTAAGATAATTTGTTTAGAAAAAGTGTAATAATGTTGAATCAATGTTCATGAAAAAAATAGTACAGATTAAAAGAATAGCCTGGAGCGAAATACCTGGCTTTCACACCATGATCATCATATTTTTGCTAAGTTTAGGTACGCTTGCCTTATCCCAAACGGTAACCGTTAATTCACTGGCAGAATTAAAACCTTATCTAAGTCAGGATAACGTTGATATCAAACTGGTACCGGGAACCTACTCCATTAATGCAGCGGATGTCGCAGCTGGAAAGTTTAGCAATCCAGTCTTACTTTTTTCGGGAAGTAACAGCACTTACGACTTTACGGATGTTATCATAAATTTTGATACAGATGTCTTAACGGCCTTTGGTAATGTTGATGTAAAAGAATTAAATATTACCGGAAACAATAACGTGTTGAAAAACCTAACCATGGTGGATGATGGTACGGTTGATGATCGTCCAACCAGAACTGCTACCAATGTTGTGATGGATGGTGAGAACAATCGAATTGAAGGCTTCCATGTAACTATAAAAGGTTCCTACCCGTATGGTTACGGCGATGCCTATGGTAAAGGATCTGGTTATATAATAAAACATTTTAAACACAGTGCATGCCTTGTGCGTGGGAATTTTAACCATCTGAAAAACAGCACCTTTATACAAAGATCGTATGGTCATGGCATCTATTTACAAGGGGCCAATGATGCATTGATTGAAGGTTGTTATGTGGAAGGTGAAGTACGTTCAACTGACGATATGTTAAAAGACACATCAGGTGCAGCATACGAAAGAAACTTTCAAACCATTTGGGGATACAGACTCCCGCCAGGATATATGATGAGTCTTAATGAAGATGGGATCAGAACCTATAGAGCTGGGACAACTGTTATAAATGGCATCACGTATACCGACCGGGGCACCGAAAATATAACGGTTCGGGATTGTACAGTGAAAAATATGAGAGCTGGTGTAACCTTATATCTGGGTTATGGGTATAAAAAATTCGCTGAAAACTGTACTGTTATTGGTTGTGAAGTTGGCTATATGGTTAAAGGAGGAGCAATAACAAATTGTCGTGGTGATGCAGCTTACGGACCTTTATTTCAAAGCGCCGATGATAGTGGCGTTGATGTTGATATAACTGTTATTCCTCCAGTTGATGGCTATTATAATGGTTCTGGTTGCATGGCGTATATAAATGGGAATGATCATACCATTCTCTTAAATGGGGCAGGAGTTGAAAATGATGCTGGCTTAAAAGTCCAATTGGGCGGTGATAATAACGATGTGCGTGCGCTGGCTGCCGATGACGACTATCAAAGTGCAACGAATATGAACATTGATAACCTGACTGTTTTTCCACTTCTTTTAACTTCCAGTACATCGGGAAATAATGGAACAAGTGGTGGGATGGTTACCGATTTAGGAACCAATAATAACATTAATTATACCCAGGTTTCTGTATTGAAAATCGAAGCCGAAGATTACTCCACAATGAATGGTGTGACAACTGAAATCAATGGAGATGTCACCCATGTTACATCCATAGAGTCAGGGGATTATATGGAATACGAAATAGATGTGCCCTATGCAGGTACTTATACCATGCAATTTCAGGTAGCCAGTGAGTCAGTCGATGGAAATGTAACGCTTCGTGCCGGAGGGACAGAACTGGAAACCATAAAGTTTTCTGCCACTGGTAGTGGGCAAACATGGAACACTGTAGCATCATCCTCATTCTACTTGTCAGAGGGAGTGCAAACACTTAGGATAGACAGTAAATCAAATGGCTGGAACTTAGATTGGATGAGTTTAAATCTGGGCTGTGCTGAGGTGAAGATTGTGCCGACTATTGAAGTGTATAACCAACTGGGAGAATTGTTTCTACAAAAAGAAGAGAACTCAATTTTTGTTTTTCCGGGAAACACGGCGATTTTATCAGCTCAGGATATTCTTCTGGGGGCCTGGAGCTGGTCGGGACCTGATGGCTTTTCTTCTGATTCAAGGTCTGTTACCTTAAGCAAGCTACAAAAAGACCAGAGTGGCGAATACATTCTTTCTTACACAAACGAATGCGGGCAAACTTCAACACAAACGTTCAGTGTAATAGTTCAAGATACATTTGTCATTGAAGCCGAGTCATATTCAAGGATGAATGGTGTTGTTGTTGAAACGACCACTGATGTAAATGGAGGCTCGGACGTGATGATTAATGCTGCAGGTGACTGGATTGAATTTGACCTTACTGCGCCATTTTCGGCAGTCTATACTTTGGATTATCGTATTGCTGGTGCTAACAACAATGGAGATTTCTCTCTAAGTATTAATGGTGAAGATGCAGACCAGCATACGTTTATGGCAAGTGGAGGAGCACAGGTTTGGGAAACCACAGGTTCACAAACGGCCATCTACCTGACTGAGGGAACACAAACTTTACGAATAACAGCAAACAATGGTGGATGGAATATCAATTGGTTTCAATTAAAGGCGCAGGATTTTGTAAGTCCTTGTCGTTTGCCCTTTAAAAATAAAGGTTTTAAGGTGATTAATGAAACCGTAAACTGGTCGTCTGGTGTAATGGACATTTCCTGTGCTGTTAGTGTTGATGTGTGTATTACGCTAAGTGAAACAGGGAACTTGACAGAAGCAGATTCATTAAATGTTTATTACAAATTGGATGGGGGAGATTTAATTGAAATTACAAAGAACACAGGGAGCATTCGTGAAAGGGTAAACTTTGCCCGTTCATTAAGTGGAACAACACTGGAAATAGTCGTTCGGGGAGCATCGGCAAGTGCTGATAATTATTACAACATTGATAAAATTAGTGTCATTGAAACTGTCAACCCTTTTGAAAAGATTGAGGCAGAAGATTACGATGATTATAAGGGCGTGCGTTCCTATGGAAGTTATCTGGGTAACATTGATCAAGACGAGTGGAGCATGTATGCCGGGTTGGACCTTACCGGGATACAAAGCATCAAAGTTTCTGTTGGGACACCTTATGACGATGTTTACATTGAAGTACGTTTGGACTCCATTAATGGCCCTATATATGCCACGATTGATGCGTCTTATACTGGAAATAACACTTCATATCTAACAAGCAGCAGCTATGTCAACGGAGTTGCCGGCATTTATGATGTGTACTTTGTGTATCGAAAAACCGACAATGTGGCTGAGTTTTGCAACATTGACTGGTTTCAAATGTCAGAAGTTTATATTAAAGGGCCGACCAACCCATACGAGCGATTTGAAGCAGAGATCAATGATGGGGAATCGGGAACAATGACTGCAAATACTACGGATGTGGATGGCGGCAAAGAACTGGGTAACCTTGAGGATGGTGATTATATCCTGTTTTCTGAATTGGACCTGGGACAAGCCGACAGCATTGTAGCCCGTGTTGCCAGCGCCAACTATGGAGGTGTTATCGAAGTCAGGCTCAATTCTGCATTGAGCGGAGACATTATTGCCTTTATTGATGTGCCAAACACAGGTTCTGAAAGTACATGGGAAACAGTCAGTGTAAAAGTGAATGATGTGGAAGGGAGCCAGGATGTTTATTTCGTTTTCTTAGGAGAAGGCTCTGACTTATTTAAACTGAACTGGCTGCAGTTTACGAGGGACACGTCCCTGGTTGACAGGCTTGAAGCTGAAGATTATAACAATAGTTCATACAGCTTTTTTGAGGGTGCGACTCAGGATCCGGATGATGATGGGGGGGCTGAAATAAGATACACCAAAGCTGGTAGCTGGATTCAGTTTTCAGATGTTGATCTCACGGCTGCTTTAAGCGTGAAAGCACGTTATGGAACAAATTATGATGACGCTAAGATAGAAGTTAGAATCAATGCCCCAGATGGACAGTTAATAGGCGAAATGCAACTTAATAACACAGGTAGTTTTAATAACTGGGAGACTGTCGGCACTAACATCAATGAAGTAAATGGCGTGCATAATGTTTATTTTGTGTATTTGTCAGAAACAAGCAGTGTTGTCTGTAACAGCAACTGGTTTCAGTTTTCAACGTCTCGTATAAGCGAAAAGAAAGATCCTTTGGCTAGAATTGAAGCTGAGGATTATGACAGAGCCAGTGGCACAACAATACGTACAACCTCCGATGTTGATGGTGACAAGGAATTAGCATCGATCAAGGATAAAGATTGGATATTGTTTAAAGATATTGACCTAACAGGGATAACAGGAATTGATGTGCGAGTGGCAAATCAAAATGCTACAAGCACAATCTATTTTAGATTAAATTCCTATAACGGTCCCTTGTATTCATTTATATCAATACTTAACACCGGCTCTTCATTAACCTGGCAAACTCTCAGTACAAAAAGTGTATTTTCAAAAGAAGGTATGTATGATGTTTATGCTATTTTTAAAGGCTCCACTGATGATTTGGTAAATATAAACTGGTTGCAATTTACAACCAATACCACGGATTTATCCAATAAATATTTCGGACAAGAAGTTAAAATTTATCCGAATCCGGTTAAAGATTATGTAACAATATCAAATGCCCAGGGAGGAACGGCGCAATTATATACGATGTCAGGAGCACAAATACTTAAAGTAGCAGTGAATAGCGATGAATACACTGTTCCAACTGAAAACCTTGGTGCTGGGATATATCTTTTAAAAATAACTCACGATAACTTTACTAAAAACATTAAATTAATTAAGGATTAAGGTAATAGACAAAGTTTCAATGAATTTTTTATAGCCGTAGTAAGGTGTTCTTCTGGAAATTGAATTATAATATAAGATGATTTAAATAAAGTAAAATGAACAAAAATTATAACATGCAAAAAAATAGTCTTTTAGTGGTTCTACTGCTTTTTCTCGCAGGAATGCAAACAAACATACTTGGTCAGAAGAGTTCACCGGATTTAAAACTATGGTACGATGCCCCGGCAGCTAACTGGAATGAAGCACTACCCATTGGGAATGGTCGTTTAGGCGCAATGGTGTATGGTATTCCCGCTGAGGAAAACATACAGTTGAATGAAGAAACACTATGGTCCGGGGGGCCCCACAGAAACGATAATCTGGATGCAAAAGCAATTTTAGATAATATTCGCCAGCTTTTGTTCGATGGAAAGTATAAGGAAGCCCACGATATGGCTAATGCGAATATCATCTCAAAGCTATCGCATGGCATGCCTTACGAAACTGCCGGCAACCTGCGCTTGAACTTTAACGGTCATGAAAAGTATTCCGATTTCTACCGGGAGTTGGATATAGAAAATGCAGTGGCAAGAACCAGGTATACTGTAGATGGTGTAACATACCAACGTGAGGTATTTACATCTTTCACCGATCAGGTGATTGTGATTCGGCTTACTGCCAATAAAAAAGGTAAAATAAGTTTTATGGCGGGAATGGATCGCCCTTCTCCTTCGGTGGTGCACGTTTCTTCACATGGGAACAATGTATTGAGCATGACGGGGAAAAGCAGTGATGTGAAAGCCAGAGGCGTCAAGGTTCCTATTGAAGGCCGCGTTAAATTCGAATCCAGAGTGAAGATTGTTCCTGATGGGGGGACATTATCATCAACAGATAGTACGCTTAGTTTGAGTGAGGCCAATAGCGCTATTTTGTATGTGTCCATTGCCACCAACTTTGTAAATTACAACGACATCAGCGCTGATCCTCATCAACGGGTGAGTAACTATTTGGCGAAAGCTGAACAAAAAAGTTATCAAAACATGCTCGCCGACCATTCGGCTTACTATCACAATTATTTTAACAGGGTTTCTTTAGATTTAGGTGTAACCGATTCCATAAACAACCCAACCGATGTTCGTATTAAAGAGTTTAGCCAGGGGAACGACCCGGCATTGGCGGCCTTGTATTACCAGTTTGGGCGCTACCTGTTGATTTGTTCCTCCCAACCCGGGGGGCAACCGGCGAACCTCCAGGGCATTTGGGCGCACGAACTTTATCCGCGTTGGAAAAGCGCATATACGGTAAACATCAACCTTGAAATGAATTACTGGCCTGCAGAACCTGCCAACCTGACTGAGATGCATGAACCTTTGATTCAGCTGGTAAAAGAAATCGCCCAAACCGGTAAAAAAACAGCACAGGACATGTACGGAGCCGACGGTTGGGTGTGTCATCACAATACCGATTTGTGGCGCATAACAGGACCTGTGGATGGTGCTACCTGGGGCATGTGGCCCAGTGGCGGTTTGTGGTTGAGCCAGCATTTATGGGAAAAATATGTGTATAGTGGTGACAAGGTTTTTCTTAAAGAAATCTACCCGGTTATGAAAGGCTCTGCAGAATTCGTACTTAGTTTTTTAACACCGGAACCGGAAAATGGCTGGTTGATTTTTGCACCTTCTACTTCGCCGGAGAATAGACCGGCACACATGCCAAACAATGTAAATATTGCGTATGCAACGACCATGGATAACCAGTTGATTTTTGACATGCTTAGTAGAACAGCCGAGGCGGCAAACCATCTTGGCATTGATGCTGATTTTGTTAAAAAACTGGAAGCTACCATCCCCAAACTGGCGCCCAATCAAATTGGACAACACGCTCAAATTCAGGAATGGATTCATGATTGGGACAGCCCTGAAGATAAGCACCGCCACATTTCACATTTGTATGCCATGCATCCTTCCAATCAGTTTTCGCCATACCGCACTCCTGAACTGGCAGAAGCGACGCGAAACGTATTAATTTACCGTGGCGACCCATCTACCGGATGGAGTATGAACTGGAAAATAAACCAGTGGGCCCGCCTTCTGGACGGAAATCATGCTTACCAGATGATGAACGAACAGATTAAACTGGTCGGCAGACCCGGTACCAGTGGTGGGGGAACCTACCCCAACATGTTGGATGCCCACCCGCCATTTCAGATCGACGGAAACTTTGGTTTTACATCCGGTTTAACAGAAATGATGCTGCAAAGTCAGGATGGCGCCATTCATCTGATTCCTGCCTTGCCGGATATTTGGGGCACCGGAAAAGTAAGCGGTCTGCGAGCACGTGGAGGATTTGATATAGAAACCCTGGAATGGAAAGATGGGAAAGTGTTGAAGGCAGTTATCACATCCAAATTAGGAGGGAATTGCCGTATTCGTTCTTACAACGAGCTGTCCCTGAAAGGGAATGGGGCTCTTGATAAAGTGAAAGGTGCAAATAAAAATCCATTTTACAAGGTGCCAAACATTAAAGAACCAATAATTTCTAAAAAGGCTAAACTAAAAGGCTTTGATGTAAAGGATACCTACGAGTATGATATTGAAACTCAGCCGGGGCAAACGATTGTTCTGATCAAAAAATAAAGAGCATGAAAAGGTTTTTTATAGGAATATTTTATTTGATACTTATATCAATGTTTGGACCGGTAGATGCCACATCTCTGGTTGATTCAATTCAATATGGTCACGTTCAATCTGAAAAAGCACATGTATTGCAAGCTGAATTGGGCGAAATTATAACAGGACAAAACGGATTAACGGCCAGAAAATTATTGCCACCTGAAAACGATGGATGGCGAGGTGGGCGCATGTCTTTTCAAGTGAAGGTAGATCCTGAAAAACCCAATTATATAACAACAAAATTCTGGGGAAGTGACGTAAACAGTGAGCAAAGTCGACTAATGCTGTTTATCAATGGAAAGCAGGTTGGCCAACGCCATTTGGGTGAGGTTGATCCGTTGGACATCATGTATGTGTACCCAAGAAATGCCGGGAATTTCTTTTATAAAACCTTGCCTTTACCGCAACATATGACGAAAGGTAAACAGACTGTGGTGCTTACCATTGAAGCTCAGGGACCCATTTGGGCTTATGGACAATCGTTTGAGATATATCAAAAACCTATGAAGGATGCATCCAGGGGTATTTATGCTTCTTACATCCATACTGACCCCTTTTTAAAGTTTAACTTCAACAATAACAAAACACCCTGGAAGGAGTTAAAAACAACTGATGGTCCTGGGATAGAAGTGCTGGATGAGGTAAAGGAAAAAATCAATAAATACATAGAAAACGAATTATCAGGTAAAGATAAGCTTGCGCTCGGGGCCATTCATTTTCTTGCCAGGGCGTTTTGGGTGGACTGGTCTACGGCATATCATAATCCTAAGGTAATTGATAAAGTTGTGAAGGCCATTAACCTTCATTATGCAGAATTTAAATCCAAACCTGAGATTGTAGGCAAAACATGGGAAGGGTATGGAGCAATTGGTGAATCCGTTTCTTTTTTATCGGAGCCGTTAAAGCCATATTTGAATAAAACACTGGAAGGAACAGGACGAAGCTATAAAGAAGCATGGACCGAAATGTTAGTAACTTCGCGTGACTGGCATGTACAAAATCGACGATCCTATACAAATCAATCCATGATAGTGGATAAGTACACATACCGTTGTAATAGGGGGATTGCTGTGTTGCAACCTGAAAAAGCGTGGTCGGAAGAAACGGCATTGCGCTTAATGTACGAAAGCATCGGACTGGAACCGTGGAGCGGAAGTTGGGATGAAAGCTTAAAACCATCATGGTCACACGGAAAGAATTTTATGCAGTTAAGCACAAAGGGCTTAACAAAGGAACTGGGCTATGTGGGGGCTTATGGTGAAGTGCAAGATGTGATATTGGGTATGTACGATTCAAGCCGACCAAATCCAAATGCACCGGGGGATGAACGATTAAAAGAGCAAGTCGCTAAAATAGCAAGGGCAAGAACAATATTTCGTTATCCTCTGGCAACTGCAAATGGGGAACGTGTAATGCATCTCGAAACAGTTATTGGGTGGAGAGATACCTACTACCC
>JBFHER010000019.1:0-25621 GCA_041584055.1 Bacteroidales bacterium | reverse complement strand
GAATCATTTTAAATTATTTATGATACTGTTTCCATTATGCTATTTTTGCATCAGAAAAAAATAAGCATGGCCAACTTCTGGAAAAATATAAAACAACCAATATTCGCATTGGCTCCTATGGAGGATGTGACAGATACGGCATTCAGGGAATTGATGTTAAAGATCTCTGATTCTACTAAACTGCAGGTGCTTTTTACTGAATTTACTTCGGTGGATGGGATGAATCATCCCGTAGGAAGAGTGCGGGTTTCGGAGCGTTTGGTGGTGTCGGAAGAAGAAAGAACACTTTTGAAAAGTACGGGCGTAAAACTTGTTGCACAGATTTGGGGATCAAAACCCGAGTTGTTTCATTCGGTGACTAAACTCATCACAGAGGAATACGATTTTGATGGCATCGACATCAATATGGGATGTCCGGTGAAAAATGTTGTGAAAAATGGCGCATGCTCTGCTTTGATTGGTGATCCGGAAAGGGCAAAGGAAATAGTGCTGGCAACCAAAGAGGCCACACATCTGCCGGTGAGCGTTAAAACCAGAACGGGTATTCGGGAACACATCACGGAGGAATGGATGACTCATCTTTTATCGGTGAAGCCCGCTGCAATAACACTGCACGGCCGTACTCAAAAAATGATGTCGGAGAAACCGGCCAACTGGGAGGAAGTTGGAAAGGCATCCTTGCTACGTCATGCTTTAGAACCTGAGATCCCTATGCTGGGAAATGGAGATGTATGGACGTATCAACAGGGGGTAGATTACTGTAAGCAATACCACCTTGAAGGTATCATGATTGGCCGGGGCATTTTTCAGAATCCCTGGTTTTTTAACCCTGAGAGAGATGTTCCAATGCAGAAGGAAAAGCTCCAGACCTTGATAAATCATGTTGATATCTTTGATCGTGTTTGGACCGGCACCAAGAATTTCAACCTTCTAAAGCGTTTCTTTAAAATTTATGCCAATGGTTTTGATGGGGCCGGAGCCCTTCGGGGAAAACTTATGGAAACAAGAAACCCCGAAGAAGTGCGAATCTTATTGCAGGACTATCTGGCTTAAGCGAAGCATTAATTTGAACAGTTTAATAAAATCGTTTTCACAAGAAAATTAAAATTCATATCTTGATACTTGATACTTGATACTTGATACTTGATACTTGATACTCAAAAAGAATTAACAAAAGTGTAAAACCAAATCTTGATTCTTGCGTCTTGATTCTTGCGTCTTGATTCTTGCGTCTTGATTCTTATGTCTTGGTTCTTACTACTAAATACTTGCTACTCAATACTCAATTCTACCAAAATGAAAAAGACACTCCGAATTATCCTGATTATTATTGCTGTAATAGCCGTTACATATGCATTACTTCCTCAGTATGCACAAAAAGCATTGATTTATCTGACGGTAAACATTGATGACCTTGACCTTTTTGAGAGTCGTGCCGTTGAAGCCGGACTTGGGCAGCCGTGGGAAAAACATGAGAAATACGGAACTGTCAGCATTCCATCAGCATGGTTGGATTCCGCGGAAAGTTACAGAACCGTTTCATTTCTTATCATAAAGGATGAGCAGCTTTTTTTTGAACAATATTGGGAAGACTATTCACCTACGAGTTATTCCAATTCTTTCTCAGCAGCAAAGACCATCGTTGGTTTATCCATTCTGGCGGCAATAGATGATGGATACATTGAAAGTTTGGATCAAAGTGTTTGTGACTTTATTCCGGAATTTGATGAGGGGAATCAGAAGTTGTCAATTCGGGATGTGATGACCATGTCTTCCGGATTGAGTTGGGTGGAAAGTTATGGGGGGTTGTTTAATTCCACGACAGAAGCCTATTACGGAAAGGATATTTTAAGTCAGATTTATGAATTGACGCTGGAGGAGGAGCCCGGACGTTTGTGGAAATACAAAAGTGGTGATCCACAAGTACTGGCAATTATTGTTCGCAATGCCACGGGAATGTCATTTTCTGATTATGTGAGCAAGAAGTTTTGGGTGCCAATGGGTGCTGAAAATAGGGCCCTTTGGTCTTTGGATAAGAAAGGCGGGATGGAAAAGGCTTATTGTTGCTTTTATACAAACGCCCGCGATTTAGCCCGTTTCGGTCAACTTTTAATTAATAAGGGGAACTGGAAAGGCAAACAATTGATTTCAGAGCACCTTGTTGAGGAATTGATGTCTCCTGCAACACACCTTTCGGATGAAAACGGAAAGGCCATTGATTTCTATGGTTATCAGACCTGGATGATCAATTACAAAGGACATGATGTAAAATACATGCGTGGAATCCTGGGGCAATATGTGTTTGCAGTTCCCGACTTAAACATGGTGATTGTTCGGCAAGGGCATGATCGCAGTCCAGTTTATAAAAATAAAAACATGGATATTGTGATTCGCAAGCAAAAAGGAAAACCCATTTATGAAGAACATCATCCCATCGATATTTTTAATTACCTGGACATGGCCTTTGAAATGGTTGGGGAATAATTTTTGCGGATACTTGCTGTTTTGTAACGTTATTGCTGTGTCCCAAAGTGCTCCTGAGAACACCTGAGAATTCAGCGTATTTGAGCAACCTCGGCGTCCTTAGCGCGCAATATCATTGCTTTCTTTGCGTAAAATTTTACATTGGTTTTAAGGTTATTATTTCCTGCATCTTTTTGGATGTTTGTTGGAAATGAGAAGGACACTGCTAAAAATATCTGGAAAAGTTACCGTACAACAATCATCGTAGCCCCAAAACCATATTCCTTAAATGAGGCATCCTGGTAATTCATTTTTGTGCGTTCCAGTTCCTTTCTTAATTCAGTTTTGAGTGTGCCGTTGCCTATGCCATGAATAAATACAATTTTTTGACCTTTCAGAGCCTTGTATTCTTCAACGGTTTCCCTGAATTTTGCCATCTGATAATTTAGAATATCGGCATTTGATAAGCCTGTAAGATCGTCAAGCAGAGCATTGATGTGCAAATCAACTTCCACAATCTCCTGACGTTCACGTTTCTTTGCCTGTGGCTTATGATCTGTTGATGCTTTCTCTTTTTTTACCTCCTCAAAATCTTTTTTGCTCAATGCTTCCAGTTTCTCCTCCAACAAATCCTTGGTCAGATGCATGAGGAAAACGGGTTGGTCAAAAAAATCATTTTTCTGATAGACACCCGGTTTTGCCAGTTTGGCGGCACTGATCTCAAACGACTTCTCATTTGGCAATTGTCTGGTGAAGTTCTTGCCGCTTTTAAACGCTATAATTTGCGTGAAACCTTTTGTAAGCCATCCAAGTCTTGAACGTTCAAAAGTGTCGAGATGTATTTTTGTATTAGGTTCCAGGAGATCGTTGGACTCACAAAAATATTGTTCGCCACGGAATGCATTGATGGTGTAATAACAAAAGTAATTGCTGTCGTTGATTAAATAAACATGCAGTGGAGATTCGGTAGGCTGAGATGGATCTTCAGGCACAAGGGCGAGCAGTACCTTAAGCGTATCTCCCGCCGGATCTTCATCTTCATGAAAAACATAAGTTTCTTCTGCTGCTGTGGGAGCACCGGACGCACTGTTTGTTTGACGTGGGGTGGCAACGGGCTTGCTTTCCTCAATCACAACCAGTTCTCTAATCAAGGCCGGAACTTCGAATCCATCCTCATTATCAATCATTACCACATCTTTGTTTTTGAACGCTGTTACAACTCCACCGCCAACATCATTTAAAAAGCGTACTTTATCACCTACTTTGATCCCCATATTGTTTGCTGTGTTAGATTTTAAAAATTGATGCTATTTTTGCGTAAAATTACGAGAATATGCAAGGCCCCCAAAATATTCGAATTGAAGATTTTGACTATAATTTGCCGGATGAGCGAATTGCAAAGTATCCTTTGGAACAAAGGGATGCATCTAAAATATTGATGTTCAGATCGGGACGTATCGAAACAAGACGATTTTTCGAACTGTCTGAGCAGCTTGATGGTGATACATTACTGGTTTTTAATAATACAAAAGTGATCAGAGCCCGACTCTTTTTTCGCAAACCAACGGGGGCAAAAATTGAACTCTTTTGTTTGGAACCCGAAGTCCCACGTGATTATAACCTTTCTTTTCAGGCAAAAAAGGAGGTCATTTGGCGGTGCATGGTGGGGAATCTAAAGAAATGGAAAGAAGGAAATTTGTTTTTAGAATTGAAGAATGGGCCACAAACCATTACTATTTCTGCTGAGAAAGTGCGTTCTGAAGGCGCTGATCAAATCATTCGTTTTGCCTGGAAGGAGGATCTGAGTTTTGGAGAGTTGCTTGAGCTATCAGGTGAACTGCCTATCCCGCCCTATCTTAACCGAAAAACGGAGGCGCGTGATTTGGTAAGCTATCAAACGGTGTATTCAAAAATTAAAGGGAGTGTGGCGGCACCAACAGCAGGACTTCATTTCACGGAGAAGGTGCTCTCCGGATTGCAAAAGAAAGGAATTGCCATGGAGGAGGTAACACTGCATGTGGGGGCAGGCACTTTTCAGCCTGTGAAGTCGGAGACGATGGCAGAACATCCCATGCATGCTGAAGTGATTGAGGTCAGTCGGGATTTTGTAGCATCGTTACTTGCTCACAAAGGACATGTAATTCCAGTGGGAACGACCTCTGTGAGGACGGTTGAATCCCTTTATTGGTTTGGAGTGCTGGCAAAAAAGGCTCAGTGGGATGGTATGCCGGTGTTGAATCAATGGACTCCCTACGAAATGGAAAATCCGGGAGGGAAGGCTGAAGCCCTTGGTGCCTTGTTGTCATATATGGATGAGAATGAACTTTCCACCTTTAGGGCTCAGACGCGCATCATCATTGCACCTGGGTACGATTTTAAAATAATTTCCGGTATGATTACAAATTTTCATCAACCTAAAAGCACATTGCTTTTATTGGTGTCAGCCCTGGTTGGAGATAAATGGAAGGACATTTATGATTATGCTCTGAACAACGATTATCGATTTCTGAGTTATGGTGATAGCTCGTTGCTGCTTAAATGATGCGGTTTCTCCATTCCTAATCTGCCATCAAATTTTATAATTTCCAGGTGCATATCTTAATGGGATGTTGAAATGAACTGAAACGAATTATGCATGTCAAAGGGGGCGTATGTTTACTTGCGACTGAAAATCATCACTTTCTTAGTTCAAAGCATCTGTTTTTGAATAAAAAGGCGGGAAACTAAAACACGATGCGATCGCCAAGAAATTTGCTGAGGACTTTGCGGTATTCGTTGTAATTGATCCACACACGTTGAAGCTCCTTGATCTCTTCCATGTCCTTTGTCTGATTCATTTTCGCGAGGGTTTCACGGATAAAAATATCCAACATAACGCGCTTGTATTCGAAAACAACCTTTGGTGCCAACTCATGCAATTTTTCCTCCTCACTTTCCATGTGACCGGATTTCAGGTGAATTTTGCTCAGTTCATATTGTTCTGCGGTCAAGTCAGCAGCGGTTTGACTGATTAACGAATCCGGACTTTGAATAAAGTATGTTTCCGGAAAAAAGTCCTTGTTGTCAATGTTTTCGTTGCAGGTTTCTATGATGCTCTGATACACCGGATGCTTAAGCACCAGTTCATCTTCGAGAAGGGATCCAACAATGAATTTCATAACGGTGGTATTGCCCTGCGTTTTGTCATGCATGATGATGCCTTCTTCCGGATTGAAAATGGGCACAGGAATCTCTTTCGATCCATGTTTTAAAATAAACTTCAGAAGCATCACCTCTTCCGGAGATCCTTTTTCAATGACTGGCGTCGGATTTTGTTGCTCTGTTGGGGATGCTTCCTGAGGTGTTATTGCTTGCCGGGGGATGGGTTTCTTGAGTGTTTCTTCCCGTTGACTGAGTTTTATTTTTGTGATTTCAGAATACAATACATCCTCACGTATTTCGAGAAGCGTGCTACACTCCTTAATGTACACACTTCGTATTATTTGATTTGGAATGATGGCGATGGAACGAACGATGTCAGATAGCAGTTGGGCTTTTTTTACAGGATCGTTTTGTGCTTCTTTTAAGAGAAGCTGCGTCTTAAAATGGATGAAATCTGTCTGATGTTTGTCAATGTACTCAATCAGTGCGCTGGCATTCATCTGTTTGGCAAAGGAATCCGGGTCTTCACCTTCCGGTAATAGCAGTGTTTTTACGTTCATTCCCTGTTCAAGAATCAAATCGATTCCCCGAATGGATGCTTTAATGCCTGCAGCATCTCCATCGTAGATAACGGTGATGTTTTCGGTAAAGCGTTTAATAAGCCTTATCTGATTTGGTGTCAGGGCCGTCCCTGAGGATGCGACGACATTTTCGATGCCTGCCTGATGGAAAGAAATGACATCCGTATATCCCTCAACTAAAAAACAGCGGTCGTGTTTAACAATTTCGCGTTTAGCATGAAAAATACCATACAGCACATTGCTCTTGTGATAAACTTCCGATTCTGGTGAATTGAGGTACTTTGCTGTTTTTGCATCCGTTTTAAGAATACGGCCTCCAAATGCCTGAACTTTCCCGGAAAGGCCGTGAATAGGGAATATCACCCTGCCCCTGAAACGATCAGCCGTGTAGTTATCGCCTTGAATGGTCAGACCCGTTTTAACAAGGTATTCCTGTCGATAGCCTTTTTTTAGTGCCGCTTGCGTAAAAGCATCCCGGTTTTCAGGACAGAATCCTAAATGGAACTTATTTATGATGGCTTCATTGTAGCCACGTTGCTGGAAATAACTTAAGCCGATGGCACGTCCGGATTCCGTTTCCAATAGTTGCTGGGTGAAAAAGTTTTGCGCATATTCATTAATGATGAGCATGCTTTCACGTGTATTTTGTGACTGGATCTGTTCTGCTGAAAGTTCCTCTTCCTGGATCTCGATGTGATATTTCTTACCCAGCATCTTGATGGCTTCAATGTAGGAAACCTGTTCCAACTCCATTAAAAAGTTTACAGAATTGCCCCCTTTCCCACAGCCAAAACATTTACAAATGCCTTTTGCGGGAGATACGGTGAAGGATGGCGTTTTTTCGTCATGGAAGGGGCAAAGCCCGATGAAGTTTACGCCGCGTCGTCGCAAAGTTACATAATCAGAAACCACCTCCTCTATCCGCGCTGCCTCAAATACTCTGTCTATGGTTGCTTTGTCGATCATTTTTGTTGCTTGCTAATTAAGCTTTGTGCAAATTCAGGAAAGTTAATACCATTGAAATTACCGGAACTCATCAAAAGTAGGTTTTTTTTGTGTAGATCAAGTTCTCGCAGGGCCAATAATAGCTCTTCTGAATTGTCAAAGACCCTTACATTGTCTGAAGCAAATGCACATTTTATTTCTTCTTTGCTTATGGGATCCAGCTTTTTGTGAGTGATTACTTCAGGGTTAAAATAAACAAACGCGGTGTCTGCACTTGCCATGCTGTTTTTATATTGTGGCAGGAAGTCCTTTTTTAAACTGCTAAAGGTGTGCAGTTCCATACAGGCTACAAGTTGACGGTCTTTAAACTGAGCGCTCACGGCCCTGGTTGTGGCTTTTAGCTTTGAAGGAGAATGGGCAAAATCCAAATAAATGGTTGTTGTGTCGGATTTTGCCAAAACCTGCAAGCGCTTACTGGCACCGGTAAAATGAGCCAATGGCTCAAATATTTGCACATCTGTCAATCCAAGCTGTTTGCAAACAAGATAAGCCGCAGAAATGTTTTGAAGATTGTGTTCTCCAAACAATGATATGGGCCAGGATGTCCCATCCTTAAGCAGGAAGGTCTCGCCATCAATCACACTATGGGAAAAGGTTCCATATCCGGTCGCAAGGATCGACGATTTTAGTTTTGTGGCAATTGTGGTCAGTTCCTTGTCTCCCTCAAAATAAAATAGCTGCCCATTGTCTTCAATCATATTTGCAAAAATCTCAAACTGCTCCACATAATTCGGAAATGTTGGAAATACGTTGATGTGGTCCCAGGCAATGCCTGTCAATACTGCAATGTGTGGCTGATACCAGTGAAATTTGGGACGTGGGTCGATGGGTGAAGAAAGGTATTCGTCTCCTTCGAAAATGGCTATGTCAGCCTCATGACTCAGATCAACCATGGTTTCGAAGCCCTCAATCTGAGCTCCAACCATGTAATCAAATTTCATTTTGTTCTTTTTTAAAATATGCATGATGATGGACGTAACGGTTGTTTTGCCATGGCTACCTCCAATCACTATGCGTTTTTTGTTTTTTGTTTGTTCGTATAAATATTCCGGATAGGAGTAAATTTTTAATCCGATTTCCTGAGCTTTTAATAATTCAGGATTATCAATTCTTGCATGCATGCCAAGAATAATTGCATCCAGATCGTGGGTGATTGACGCCGGAAACCATCCGTCTTTTTCCGGAAGGATGCCGGCGTTTTTAAGTCTGGTTCTGGATGGCTCAAAAATCTGGTCGTCTGATCCACTGACTATGAATCCTTTGTGCTTTAATGCTAAAGCCAGATTGTGCATTGCACTGCCCCCAATGGCTATAAAATGGACTTTCATTTCGTTTTTTCAATTGCTACATTTGAATCGCATTTATTTGCGATGCAGGTTTAAGCGATAAAAATAGTAAAAAGAGATAAGCATCAGCAGATATAAGTAAATTGAATGCAATGAAAAGTAAATATCGGAGAGATGAAAATTTTTAAAATTGAAACAGGGAATCTTAAATGTGATGGTGGAGCAATGTTTGGCACTGTGCCAAAAGTGTTGTGGCAAAAGCAGTACCCTGCTGATGAACATAATTATTGTAACTTATCAATGCGTGCTCTATTGATAGACACGGGCGAACGGGTGGTTTTGATAGATAATGGTATCGGGAATAAACAAAGTGACAAATATTATTCTTATTTTCATTTAAACGGTGATGATACTTTGGAGGCTTCACTGAAGAATCATGGTTATTCTGCTGATGATGTGACAGATATGGTGTTGACACATTTGCATTTTGATCATTGCGGAGGCGGGGTTCGATGGAATGATGCAGGTGAAAAACTGGAACTGGTATTTCCGAATGCAAGGTATTGGGTAGGAGAAAAACAATGGCAGAATTATCTGAATCCGAATGTGCGTGAGGGTGATGCCTATTTTAAAGAAGATATGATGCCAGTGTTTGATGCGGGAAAATTAAAGCTTGTCTCGCAGTCAATGGATCTTGTGGAGGGTATTCGCTTTGAGATGGCTGATGGCCATACGCCCGGACAAATTATTCCGCATATAGACTACAAGGGAAGAACCATTGTTTATATGGGAGACTTAATTCCGGTAATGGCAAGCATTCCTCTGGCATGGGTATCGGCTTACGATAGCTATCCTGTGACTTCTCTAAAGGAAAAGGAAGCCTTTTTAAATAAAGCATTGGATAATAATTATCTGCTTTTCTTTGAACATGACCTCTACAACGAATGTTGTGAGCTCGTTTTAACGCAAAAAGGAGCAAGACCCGGGAAACGGGGTAAACTGAGTGATTTTCTTTAAACAGATGCAGCGGGTTACATTTGCAACGCTTTGCAAATAACCCGCTACGTCTGTCATAAAAACAGAAAAAGTTCCGGTGGCCCGGAACTTTTTCTTTGGGAGAACAAAACTACATGGTGAATACCACGTCGGAAATGTTTTTATTCAAAAAATGGATTTAGTTGTAAGAACTTTGACCGTGCTCGTGAATGTCTAAACCTTCGCGTTCTACTTTTTCTGGAACTCTTAATCCCATTGTTTTCTTAACAATGAAAAAGAATATAAAGCTTAATCCAAGTGCCCATGCTGCAACTGAAAATACACCAATTGCCTGTACCCCTAGTTGAGCTGCTCCACCGCCGTAGAATAATCCACCATCAACTGCAAATAAACCAACAGCCAGGGTACCAACTGCGCCGGTAACACCATGTACTGAGACCGCACCAACAGGATCATCAATCTTTAATACTTTATCGAAGAATTCAATTGAGAATACCACTGTGATACCACCTAAGATACCAATAATTACTGCTCCTCCGGGAGATACTGCAGCACATCCTGCTGTGATGGCAACCAATCCTGCCAGAGCACCGTTCAATGACATAGAGAGGTCAGCTTTTCCGTAGCGAATCCATGTAACTGTCATGGCTGTTAATAGTCCTGCTGCTGCTGCGAGGTTGGTTGTGATAAAGATCATTGCAACCGCATTTGCGTTTTCACCGCTGATTGCAAGTTGTGATCCAGGGTTAAATCCAAACCATCCAAACCAAAGGATGAATACACCCAGAGCACCTAAAATAAGGTTGTGACCAGGAATCGCGTTGGGTTTTCCGTTGGTATATTTTCCAAGGCGGGGCCCAATCAATGCGGCACCAACTAATCCAGCCCATCCACCGACAGAGTGTACAGCTGTTGAACCTGCGAAATCAATAAAACCGAGTTCGCTCAACCATCCACCACCCCAGATCCAGTGACCTGAAATAGGATAAATGATAGCAGTGATTAAAACACTCATAATAATGTATGCTGAAAATTTAGTTCTTCCTGCCACAGCTCCTGAAACAATTGTTGCTGCTGTTGCTGCAAATACAGTTTGGAAAAACAGGTTGTGCATGTCGGCTGGATCATCATAAAAGAAAGCAATCTTTCCTATGAAGGCACCGTCGCCACCATACATAATAGAGTAACCTACCAACCAAAAGATGATTGATCCGGCACAAAGGTCAACAAAGTTCTTCATCATAATGTTACCTGCGTTTTTGGCTCTGGTAAATCCTGTTTCTACCAGTCCGAATCCTGCCTGCATGAAAAACACAAGGATTCCGGCAACAACGACCCACATTAAATCTAATGCATAAGTATCCATAATATAATTTTTTTTACTTTTATACTTCTTTATAATTACATTGTATCAGCCTGGGGAGTGCTTGCCCTGCAAGGAGCACTCCCCACTGATATTTATTTCTCAAATAAGGTGTCTGGTCCGCTTTCTCCTGTACGTATGCGTACGGTGTCGGTGACGTCAGAGATGAAAATACGTCCATCTCCTTTTTCCCCTGTTTTAGCTGCATCTACAAGTGCTTTTACTGTGATGTCAACATTGATGTCGCGTACGATGATAGAGAGTAGTCGTCTTTCAATGATACTGGAGTCAAACTTAATACCTCTGTACTTGTGTTCTTCTGTAGTTATTCCTATTCCTCTTACGTCCCAGTAAGAAAAGAATGTGATGTTTTGCGCTGCGAGCGCTTCTTTTACCTCTTCGAATTTGGTGAGGCGAATTACTGCTTCAATTTTTTTCATTTTATTCAAATTTTATGTTTGAATCAATTCTTTATTTCTATAATGATACACCTACGGTGATGAAGAATCCTTCAGTAGAAGGGTTAAGAACAACAGCTCCTGATACAGGGAGTGAAAAATCTTCTGTTATCTTAATTTCTTTTGATGTTCCAATGGCGATGTTACAGATCATAAAGTCACCATCAGACGTGTATGCTCCGTTTCCTGCACCAAGGGTAATGTCAAATGCATCAAATGAATAGGCTGCCTCCAGATAGGTGTCGCCAGCTTCAAAACCAGGTGCAAACATATATGCTGCTGTTAAAGCAAGGCTTCCGAACTCAGCTCCGATCATTGGCTCAATGTAGTGAAAACCACCTGTTGCGCCGTAGTCCAAAAATGAACCACCAAAATAATAATCAGTTACTGCAATGGAAACCGGACCTAATGAATAACTTGCATACAGATCCATTTCAAATCCTTCTGACCCGACTGCTGCACCATCATCATCTGTTGCACCATCCCAGCCACCAGTACTTACTGATCCCCATGCTCCAATTGCAAAGTCGCCAACTGAATATTCAACATATGGTTGAAATGCGGCACCTGTTCCAAATTTAGCTCCACGCCAAATGTAACTTGAGTAAATGTCTAATCCTGTGTCAAAACCTTGTGCTGTTGCACCAAGGGTTACTGCTGCCAAAGCGATCACACTTAAGATTCTTTTTAATTTTCTCATGACTCTAAAAATTTAGTTATACAATTATTAATTTGTTTATTTCAAAATGATTTTTTATTTACTTAATAGCTTTCTATTTGTAAACGACGGTACAAATGTATAATCAAAAAGTAAATTACCAAACAAAAATGGGGTAAAAATTCAAAAAACATTAAAAAAATCAAATAAAACGTCATTTAAAGGGGGTGTATGGTGTAAAAATGATTAATGATAGGTATTTGATGTCATAATATAGGGGGTGTGGATGCAAATACGCTGTAAGTATTGCGTTGTGAGTGTGCTTGATTTGTGCTTTCGGGGGAATAATATGTCAAATAAACGAACTGTGTCAACATTTTATTAAGGAATGGAGTGTTTATGATAATAATAAGGGCATTTTTTGAATACCTTATATATAGGGTGGCAAAGAAAACAATAATCAGTGTTACGAGTGCGTTATAAAAATACAGGACCTGCCCGACAGGGTTCGTCATTTAAATTAAAAATTAACCTAATCAATCGTATTATGAAAAACATGAAATCAAACGGGGTAAATTTTTCACTCGGCGTGTTGTTTGCTCTGGGTGTGGTGTTCATTGCTTTTGAATGGTCCACAGAAACATATGTTCCTAAGCCCATAGAAGATAGGGAAGTTTACAATGTATGGACAGAAGAATATCCGCCCGTACCCATCCTTGAGAAAAAAACGAAGCCGGCATTTGCGCCACCGCCACAGTTGATTAATCTGATTGATATTAAGGTGGTGGATAATGCTGATCCGGAACCAGAAGATCAATTGGAAACAACTGAAGATGTGACTGATGTGCCTGATATCCCCGATTTTTATATCCCGCAGGAAGATGTTGTTGATAACACACCTTATGTGTTTGCTCAGAATATGCCTGTATTTCCTGGAGGTGAAGAAGCTTTGCAAAGGTATCTTGCTTCAAGTATCGATTATCCACAAATGGCGATAGAACTGGAAGTTCAGGGACGGGTGCATGTTCAGTTCATTATAGAAAAGGATGGAAGCGTAAGTAATGTGGCCGTTTTGAAAGGGGTGGATCCTTTATTGGACAGGGAGTCGATACGGGTTGTGAAGAGTATGCCGGCATGGACGCCTGGTCGTCAGAATGGTAAGGCGGTCCGTGTGAAAATGAGTTTACCTGTGTATTTTATTTTGAATTAGTATAAAATAATTTGTTTGCAATTAAGTGTATAAAAAAAAATATATCTTTACGCCTCATTTTCGAGTAGGAATATGTAATTTTGTAAAAATAAACTACGCAAGACATGGATATTAAAAAATCACCGAAAGCTAATCTGGAAAAGCAAAAGATACTTTTTGTTCAGCTTGGCTTGGTTATCGCACTTGGTTTTACATTCATTGCTTTCGAATGGTCTCGCACAGATGTTGGGAGTACAGACATTGCAATGATTGAAGAAGTGGTTCTTGAAGAAGAAGAAATGCCTGTTACCAGACAGGAAGAGATTAAACCACCACCACCACCACCACCACCAAAATTTACTGAAATTTTGAACATTGTGGAAGATGATGTTGAGTTGGAAGAAGAACTTGAGATTGAAGATACTGAGATTGACGAAGATACCGAGGTTGAATTCATGGATATCGTGTCTGATGAAGAAGAAGAAGTTGAAGAGTCTGAAGTATTTGTTGTGGTAGAGAAGATGCCTTCATTTCCCGGAGGAGAAGCTGCTCTGATGAAATTCCTTAACGAAAACGTTAAATATCCAACAATTGCTCAGGAAAATGGTATTCAAGGTCGTGTTTTTGTGCAATTCGTTGTAGGAAAGACCGGAGAGATTTCTAAGATTGTTGTTGTTCGTGGTGTTGACCCTGCTTTGGATAAAGAAGCCATCAGGGTTGTTAGTGCCATGCCTAAATGGGAAGCCGGTCAACAGAGAGGTAAAGCGGTAAATGTTCAGTTTATGTTACCTATCAACTTCGTATTGAATTAAAGGATGTTTTTTTATATAGAAGAGCCCTGCCTGTAGGTAGGGCTCTTTGTGTATGGTATAATAAGATCGCTTGTTTTTGTGTTTATTAGCTTAAAATTTGAAACGTGGAGTTTACAACAGAAAAGGAAATAGAAAAGGCAATTTTGGTAGGGGTAATTAATTCTGATCAAACAGTTGAACAGGCAAATGAATACCTCGAAGAATTGGCGTTTCTAGTGGAGACTGCCGGTGCTTTGCCGGATCGTCGGTTCACGCAGAAATTATCAACCCCAAATGCAAAAACATTTGTGGGGCCCGGGAAATTAACCGAGATACAGGACTATATTAAAGTGCATGCCATTGATTTGGTCATCTTCGATGATGAGTTATCTCCTACGCAGCTTCGAAATATTGAGCGTGAGTTGCAGGTTCGAATCCTTGATAGAACAAATTTGATCCTGGATATCTTTGCCAGCCGTGCGCAAACTGCGCATGCGAAAACACAGGTGGAGCTGGCCCAGTATCAGTATATGCTTCCCAGATTAACCCGTATGTGGACTCACCTTGAGCGTCAGCGTGGAGGAATTGGGATGCGTGGTCCCGGAGAAACGCAGATTGAAACTGACAGAAGGATCATTCTGGACAAAATAGCACATCTGAAAAATCAGTTGTTGAAAATTGACAAGCAGATGGCAACACAACGAAAGAATCGCGGGAAGATGGTCCGTGTAGCATTGGTGGGTTATACAAATGTGGGTAAATCAACCCTTATGAATACACTGGGTAAGTCGGATGTGTTTGCTGAAAATAAACTTTTTGCAACCCTGGATACAACGGTCCGGAAAGTTGTTGTTCAAAATCTGCCTTTTTTATTGACGGACACCGTTGGTTTTATTCGGAAGTTGCCTCATGACCTTGTTGAATCGTTTAAGTCGACTCTTGATGAAGTGAGGGAAGCAGATCTGCTGATACATGTGGTGGATATCTCCCATGCAAATTTCGAGGAGCAACTGACTGTTGTAAATAATACTTTGAAGGAAATTGGAGGAGGCGAAAAGAAATGCATTGTTGTTTTTAACAAAATAGATGCATTTACCTATGTAAAAAAGGATGAGGATGATTTGACCCCTGCCACCAGGGAAAATATGTCACTTGAAGACTTAAAAAATACCTGGATGGGAAGATCTGATGTTCAAAGTATTTTTATCTCAGCAAAAAAACGAATTAATATGGAAGCCCTGAAAGAATTGCTCTACAATGAGGTGCGAAAAATTCATATTACCCGTTTTCCATACAATGATTTTCTTTTTCAGGATTATCAGTTAGAAGAGGAGGAAGATTAATTTCAACAAAGATCATTGTATTATAACGGGTCCAATAATCCGGAAGTAAGGAAATCAGAAATGATTTGCTGGTGATCAAAAGCCAGTTCGGGTAATTTGTTTAGCTCAAACCATTCTGCTTTACAGGCATCATCCCCTGCTTTTGTAATGTGTGTTTTCTCAAGGTGTTTGTAATAGACAACAGTGATTGTTCGCCCCCTTGGATCTCTGCCAGGATCGCCGTAGGTTTTAAACTGCCTCAGCTCGTCAAGTTGGATCCCTGTCTCTTCCGTCAGTTCACGAAGGGCACTATCCTGCAGGGTCTCATCCATGTTAATAAATCCACCTGGCAGGGCCCATTTGTTTTTAAATGGTTCATTTTTCCGTTTAATAAGTAAAAGCTCTTGGGCTTTAATTTTTGCTACCAGAATGATGTCGCAAGTGACCGCTGGCCGAGGGTACAAATAGTTATACATTCTTAAAATCTTATTTTATTTGTTAATAAGAAGCGTGTAAATATTACATTTGTACAAAATAAATGTTTCACATGTATTCACAAAAGGATTTCGACTCTATTCGCCCATACACAGACTCTGAAGTACAAAAAATTTTCAAACAGCTTTCCGAAGAACCAGCATTTATGAAGCTCATCGGGTTTTTGTATCCTGAAATTGGATCAAAAACATTTTTAAAAATGTTGTTTAACATTGAAACAATTGCGGAGTTTCAAAATCAGGTAATTGCGCCTTATTTAAAGAATGTAGCAAAAACAACAGCCCGTTCTCTTAAAGGTGATAATTTTGAGGTCTTGAATAAAAACGAAAGTTATTTTTTTATTTCAAATCATCGGGATATTGTGCTCGATTCCGCTTTTCTTAACATCCTTTTATTGGAGCATGGATATGATACAACAGAAATTGCCATTGGCGACAATCTTCTTATTTTTCCGTGGATAAAACACCTGGTTCGTTTGAACAGAAGTTTTATTGTCAATCGAAACCTTCCTGTTCGCCAAATGCTTGAAGCATCCAAACGTTTATCAGCCTACATTCAGCATGCAATGCAGGATAAGAAGCATTCCATCTGGATGGCTCAGCGTGAAGGACGGTCGAAAGATGCAAACGACAGGACCCATGTTGGGGTGCTTAAGATGTTGAATATGAGTGGAAAAGGAAATTTTGTGGATAATATGATTCATTTAAATGTTATGCCTATTTCCATCTCGTACGAATATGATCCCTGTGATTATTTGAAGGCCAGAGAGTTTTTATTGAAGCAGAAAAATCCTGAGTATCAAAAAACATCTGCTGATGATTTAAACAGTATGGGTACCGGATTGAAGGGTTATAAAGGGCGAGTTCATTTCAGGGTATGTAAGCTCTTAAAAGAAGATCTTGTTCCTTTGAGAAGCATAGATGATAGAAATCAGCAGGTCGCAGAGGTTGCCGCATTGATCGATCATCAGATTCATTTAAACTATGTGCTATATCCAGGAAATTACATTGCTTACGACATCGTCCACGATTGCAAGGATTTTGTGGATAAATACACTCGAAGGGAGCGGAGGATTTTCCTGAAGTATGTGAAGGAACAGGTGAGAAAAGTGCCTGAAAGAAAGCGAAATGTGGCTTTTTTAACACGTTCAATTCTTGAAATGTATGCCAATCCGGTAATCAATCATCTGAGTGCGCAATCCAAAGAAAATGATTGATGCTGCAAATGTATGTGTCTGGTGACCGCCTGGCACTTATAACAGCGTGATTTTTAGTGTGCAGCTTTTGGTTTTAGAATTGTTTCCAGATCAAATCTTTTAATTCCTGAATATTGTAGTTTGTTACAGATGAAATGAAAATGTGCGGGATGTCGGGCAAATCATTTTCTATCTCCTTCATCAGTTCTTCATCCAGCAAATCAGATTTCGAAATGGCCAGAATTCTGGTCTTATCCAATAATTCAGTATTGTATTGCTCCAATTCGTTCAGAAGTATCTTGTACTCTTTCTTAATGTCATCACTGTCTGCCGGAATCATAAACAAAAGGATAGAGTTCCGTTCGATATGTCTCAGGAATCGCAAGCCAAGTCCTTTCCCCTGATGGGCCCCTTCAATGATGCCGGGGATGTCTGCCATAACAAAGGATTGGTGGTTGTGGTAAGAGACAATGCCCAGATTTGGCGTGAGTGTTGTGAAAGGATAGTCTGCAATTTCGGGTTTCGCTGCAGAAACCACAGAGAGAAGGGTAGATTTACCGGAACTGGGAAAACCAACAAGACCGACATCTGCCAATACTTTCAGCTCAAGAATAACAGAACGTTCAACCCGCGGTTCTCCTGGTTGTGAATACCGTGGTGTTTGATTGGTTGCCGATCTAAAGTGCCAGTTGCCTAAACCTCCACGACCGCCTTTTACCAAAATAAGCTCTTGCTGATCCTCAGTGATTTCACAAATGAATTCTCCGGTCTCAGCGTCCTTTGCCATTGTTCCCAGTGGAACTTCTATTATTTCATCCTTGCCGTCAGCACCGGTACAGCGTGTTGCACTTCCATAACCGCCATCTCCTGCAAAGATGTGCCGTTGGTATCTTAAATGTAAAAGGGTCCAGAACTGCTTGTTTCCACGCAAAATAATATTTCCTCCCCGGCCACCGTCTCCACCATCCGGTCCACCTTTTGCAACAAATTTTTCCCTGTGTAAGTGCGCAGATCCTCCTCCTCCTTTGCCAGAGCGGCAAAAAATCTTCACATAATCAACAAAGTTGGATCCAGACATAGTTTATTTTTTTAAATGGATTCAATGGCCGTGAAGATCTGTGCAAAAATTGCATCAACATCTCCCGTCCCTTGAATTGGAAAGTACTTATCTTCTTCTTTGTAGAACTGAATCACAGGAGCCGTGCGTTCTTCATAAACACGGATGCGCTTTTTAATGGTTTCCAGCCTGTCATCCGATCTGCCGGATGTTTTGCCACGATGCAGAAGCCTTTTGATGAGTTCATCACTATCAACTTCCAGGCAAAGCATCAGAGCAATATCTGTGCCCCGCTTATTCAGAACCTTTTTTAATGCTTCTGCCTGGGTGGTGGTTCTGGGAAAACCATCAAAAATAACACCTTTGCGATTGCTTAACTTGTCGTATTCTTTTTCAAGAATCGTTACAATAAGTGCGTCAGGGACGAGCTGACCTGCGTCAATATACGTCTTCGCTATTTTTCCAAGATCGCTTTCTGCATTTATTTCTGCACGCAGAATTTCTCCTGTTGAAATGTGCGCAAATCCCAGTTTTTCTATTATTTTATCACTTTGTGTTCCCTTTCCGGAACCTGGAGGGCCAAATATTACAATGTTAAGCATTTGTGTTGAATCTTATTTTTCTGAAATGTTTACGTAGATGTCTCTTAGGTTTCTGCCATGACCATCGTAATCGAGACCGTAACCCACGATAAAATCATTGGGGATTTCAAGTCCCACATAATCCAGTGGAATGTCCTTTTTGTAGGCTTCAGGTTTGTAGAGCAAGGTGGCAATTTTGATCTCGTCAACACCTTTTTCTTTCAACAAACCAACAATTTTTTCCATGGTATTCCCTGAATCCACAATGTCCTCAACAATGATAACAGTTCTGCCAGTTAAATCTTCATTAAAACCAATGAGCTCTTTTACGTTGCCGCTGGTTGTAGTCCCATTGTATGATGCCATTTTAACGAAACTGACTTCGCAAGGCAACTCAATGTATTTTAATAAATCGGATGCGAACATAAAGGATCCGTTTAAAATGCAAAGAAAAATGGGTGTTTTACCTTCCAGATCTTTATTTATCTGAATTGCTACTTTTCGTACAGCACCTCTTATCTCTTCATGGAGAATTGATAATTCAAAGGTTTTATCGAGCACTTGTATGGTTTTCATGTCTTGTGTGTTTAAACCGCAAATTTAAAATAAATTATTCATTTGAAGGTTTTATTTCTAACTTCCCGGAATAAAACTGATACTAAGTTTGTCAAATTACTTGAAATAAGGAGAAGATTGAAGCCGGAATTAACTGACATAGAAATTATTGAGCGAGTTCGCGACGGTGATCAATATGCATTTTCAATTCTGGTTGAAAGGTATCAGGATATCGTTGCAAAGACTGTTTATGGTATGTTGGGACATGTGGCGGAGGCTGACGATGTGGGACAGGAGGTTTTTATTCGTTTTTACAAGTCAATGACGGAATTTAGAGGAGAAGCCTCACTTTCAACTTATCTCACAAGAATTGCAATAAATTTATCCCTCAATGAGATAAAAAGACGAAAACGAAACGATCTCTTTTTCTTTTATAAGGATAGAGATGATGATAAGAAAGAAAGCGACGTCATTGACGAGGTAGATCAGGCTGAAGATTATGAAAATTCAGAGTTGGTAACAGCAGCTTTAGATACACTGGATGCAAGATCGAGGTCCATTGTTGTATTGAGGATGATTCAGGGATACTCAACAAAAGAAACAGCAGAAATGCTGAATATCCCTTTAGGGACAGTGCTTAGCAGGCTGGCACGATCTCAGGAAAAGATGAAAGTTGTTTTAAAGCGAATGATGACTGAATCAATAAGTGATTATTAAAAAGGAGGAAAGATGAAAAAGGACATTAATATTGATCCGGAAGTGCAAAAAGTAATGAGTGACTATGCTCAAACGTTTAATCCGTTTTTTGTGACACGGGTGATGGGTAAAATTGAACATTTGAACGATCAAATTTATGCATCCGGAATTTATGATTTATTCTTTCGACGTGTTGTTGTAAGTGGTGTGTTTGCAATTGCGGCAATGTTAATTCTCACCGTCGTATTGAATGGTGGGTTCAGCGTGGATGCATTGCTCGGAATCGGGGATTTAGAGATGGAGAACGCAATCGCAATGTCAATCACTGATTTCTAAAAACACAAAAGGGATAAAATATGAAAACAAAAATCTTTTTACAACTGAGCCTGACTTTACTGTTAGGATTTGTGATCGGTTTTATGAGTCATGGCTACGTTACGTCCCATAAGATAAAAAATTACTCATGGGGAAGAGGTGAGTCGATGTTTTGGAAACATGCACTGGAGCAGGTTGAAGCTAGCCCAAAACAGATTGAAGAGATCATGCCCATCGTAAAACGTTATTCTGAGGAAGGCCACAAGGTGATGTCAGAAAGTTATAAAAAAGTGGAACCTATTTGGGAGGAAATGAACAAAGAAATATTGCCGTTCCTCACAAAAGAACAACAGGTGAAACTTGATAAACTCAGACAGGAAAGAAGTCAGAAATTTAAAGAAAGAATCAAGCGCTCCAACCAACAACGTGGAGGACAAGGACAATCCGGTCAACAAGATGGATCCGGACAAAACAGAAAAGATCACGATGGAAAACGAAATGGAACGCCACCACCACCTGAGAACGCATCTAAGGAATCGCGCTAACGTCTTCCAATACTGGTGTTTTCAAAATAATCCCGCCATTCTGCAAGTGGTTCATTCAGCGGTTTTATGTCAGAAATGGCAAAATGAGTCACGGACTTTCCCTTATTTCTGCCTGATCCTGTAAAGTTAAGCGAATAATTTATTGAGCTCAAGGCATATCGTTTGTTCTTCTTCTGATAATTTGTGATTACTTCATAGGAAATGTCTTCCCCAAAAAGATCTTTGGAGCCACTTGTTGCAAAAGCTCTTCCATGAATGGATTCCTGAGACCTCTCACCTCTTATAATTGTTTTTATGACAGACATGTCACTGATGTTGAGATAGACCTCCCCATGGTAATTAACAGGGTAAAAATCCCCGGTTGAAACTAAATCCGGGTTCAGGTTCTTAAATCCTATGATGTACACTGTGTCTCCTAAATGGTTTTTAATATCAATCAATTCCAACCGGTAATTAGAAAGGTGACTTATGTCCAGGACGTTTCCTGCCGATCGAATAACATCGTAGGTTAATAAATCATCCATGTTTGTAAGACCATCAGCATAGGGGCGATTTTTATAATTGCGGTTTATTCCCATAAACTTATAGCTTCTGGAAGCATAGCTGTCTGCAAAATTCTGACGATGATAGCCTACACTGTCGTAAATAAAACCATATCCTTCGCTTCTCTTGTTGATTGCACCAACGATCAGTTGATTTTTAAAAGTGAAAGTGTATTTTAAAGGTGTGTTTACATAAATTTTAGGAATGTTTGAAACTGCTTTTTTCAAATGGCCATAAAGAATTAGTGATTCTGCGTTGATGTTCACTTCCTCAATTTGGTACTGTGTAGGAGCGAGTTCAATCATTACTTCTTCATCCCTGTCCCTTAATTTATCGATGGGAACCGAGATCGATTCATACCCGATTGCTGATATAACAATAGATCTGGATGCCAGGTCCTCCGGAAAACGCAGGGTGAACTTCCCGTTTTCATCTGCTGCAGTGCCCCTGAGTGTGTTTTCTACACCAATGTTTGCAAAGCCAATGGGCATGTTATCTATTTTACTTACTGCAGTTCCTTTTATGGTGATCTGAATTTCTTCAACAAGAACAGTTTGAGCCAGGATTATATCTTTAGGTAATAAGAAAACTAACAAAAACAATAAAATAGAGGTTGATTTAACCTTAAGTTTCATTCCCTTTCTTTTTTTATATATATTTGGCGTAAAATTAGTAAAAAAAAAGCCGGATGAGAAATCGGAACGTAGTTGTGTTCTTAATTTTAGGTCTTGTCATGCTTTCTGGGTGCGTCTCGAAGAAGAAGTTTGTTGATATGGAGGCGCTTAAAAATAGATACCTTAATCAATCGAACGCATTATTAAAGGAGAATAATAACCTTAAAGCTGACCTGGAGAGTGCGGAGAACGATTTTGAGAAGATGAAGCAGGAGCTTCATTATAGCAATGCCCAGAATACGGATGAAATTGATCAATTGAAGTTGGAGGTGAAAAAGTTACAGGAAAATTTCACAAGGGCTCAATCACAATTGTCCAAAGCAAAGGATTTATATAAGGATCAACAATATTATAGTTCACAGGCAAGTAACGAGATTACACGCCTTGAGTTTACCATTGAACAGTTAAAACGAGACACTGTAAGTCTGAACTATTCTCTAAAGATGGTTCGGAATAAATCAAATGATTTAACAGAAAGGTTATCGCAACGCGTGGATGAGATCAATGAAAAGAATCTCGAAATAAGTGCTCATAAAGAAACTATAAAACAAAAAGAAGATGAACTGGCAGCCCTGAATAAACAATTGGTGGCTGAAGGCATCAAAATAAATCAAATCAGTGATGAATTTATTGAATTGCGGAAGTCCATGCTGAAAGCAAAAATGGAAGGTCGTACCATTGATCCAAATACGGATCCATTTGTGGATAAAATAAGCAAAACACTCGGTCATTACTAAGTCTCAGAAATAACGTTTTAGCGATCTCCTCGATTTTAATTAAGTACTTCAAAATTAATTGCATTTCATTTTAAGCCTTATTATCTTTGCTCGCTCAAAAAACTGAGAAATATCAGTTTTTATGCGTTTATAATATAAAATTATGCCAGTAACATCGGAACGTGGAAAAAGAATGCCGCAATCACCTATTCGGAAATTGGGGCCTTTTGCAGATAAAGCAAAGGAAGATGGAGTTAAGGTCTATCATCTGAACATCGGGCAACCAGATTTACCCACACCTCCCGAAGCGCTAGCGGCCATTAAAGGCATTACAAGAGAGATTTTGGAATACACCCCAAGTGAGGGGATTCCAAGTTTTCGGAGAAAGCTGGCAGAGTATTATCATCGCTTTGATATAGATGTTACAGCAGAGGATATCATCGTAACCACAGGAGGTAGTGAGGCTGTTAACTTTGCATTTATGTCTTGCCTTGATCCGGGGGATGAGATTATTGTTCCGGAACCTTCCTATGCAAACTACACCGCTTTCGCAATTGTTGCCGGTGCTGTGATTAAAACAATTCCTTCACACATAGAGGATGGTTTTGCCTTGCCTCCGGTTGAGAAGTTTGAAGAATTAATTACGCCACGCACCAAGGGGATCATGATTTGCAACCCCAATAATCCAACGGGTTACCTTTATACGCAGGATGAGTTAAACAGGATACGCGACATCGTTAAAAAGTATGACCTCTTTCTGTTTTCAGACGAGGTATACAGGGAGTTCTGTTATACGGGTGCTCCTTATATTTCAGCTTTTCATCTGGAAGGCATTGAGGAAAATGTAGTGTTGCTGGATTCGGTATCCAAGCGTTACAGTGAGTGCGGTATCCGCGTTGGTGCCTTAATTACAAAGAATAAGCAAGTAAAGGAAAATGTGGTGAAATTCTGTCAGGCGCGCTTAAGTCCGCCACTGATCGGACAACTGGCAGCAGAGGCTTCATTGGGAACCACAGACGATTATTTGCTAAAAGTTTACAACCAATATGTTGAACGGCGTAAGTACCTTGTTGATGGTTTGAATCGGATTGATGGTGTTTATTGCCCGATTCCGCAAGGTGCATTTTACTGTGTTGCCAGTTTGCCGGTTGACAATGCCGATAAGTTTTGTGAGTGGTTGTTAAGCGATTTCCGTTTGGATAATGCCACCATTATGATGGCACCCATGTCTGGCTTTTATACAACACCTGGACTGGGGTTGAATGAAGTTCGAATTGCATACGTTTTAAATAAGGAAGACCTTGAGAAGTGTCTGAAAATACTGATAGAAGCACTAAAGGTTTATCCGGGAAAGGTGTCGTAAAGCTTCAAAAAAGATTAAATTTGCAGGGCGTTGAATTCTTATTTAACGCCTTTTTTTACATTTGATGAAAACGCAGGCTTGAATTTTGAATATTACATAGCGCGTCGGATCTACTTTAGTGGAGATCATAAGAACAGAATTTCCGGACCGGCAGTGAAAGTGGCCTTGGCAGGAATCATGCTGGGTGTGATCGTAATGGTTCTGACGGTTGCTATTATCACCGGTTTTAAAAAAGAGGTGATTCAGAAGGTGATCGGACTGGGATCGCATATTCGAATTACCAATTTTGATTCAAATAATAGCTTTAAGAGCCAGCCCATCGTTCTGGATTCTTCTTTTTTAAGTACTCTGTCTGAGATTGAGGGCATACGCTCCATGCAGAAATATGCCACTGAACCAGGTATCATAAAACATGAATCGCAACTTCAAACGGTGGTGATAAAAGGTTTAGATTCTGATTTTGATTGGGATTTCTTTAATGCATCCATGGTAGATGGGAACAGTGTAACCTTTGGCACTGGAGAAACAAATGATACGGCCATCATTTCCAGATCTTTATCCAAAATGTTGGGGCTAAAACCCGGGGATCGTTTCCATACCTACTTTTTTCAAAACAAAATAAGGGGAAGAGCGTTGATTGTCGGTGGGATTTATGAAACGAATTTTCCAGAGTTTGATAAAACCTTTGTTCTGACAGATATACGGCAGGTGAGGAAATTGAATGGCTGGGATTCTACACAGGTTAGCGGCCTGGAGATACTGCTGGATGATTTTGATGATCTGGATGAAATCGGAGAAAAAGTTTTTCTTATTGCAGCGAATAATTTTAATGAAGATGGATCATCATTGCTTTCCAGAACCATCAAGGAGCTTTATGGGGATATTTTCGGATGGCTCGCATTGCTTGATATGAATGTTTGGATCATCCTTTTTCTGATGATTTCTGTGGCAGCCATTAACATGATATCCGGTGTTCTGATTTTAATTCTTGAACGAACACAGATGATTGGCATACTTAAATCTATGGGAGCAGAGAACTGGAGCATTCGGAAAATATTCTTGTATCAGTCGTTTTTTCTAACAGGAAAAGGGATGCTTTGGGGAAATGTGATTGCTTTACTTATTTGTTTTGTCCAGGCCAGATGGCATTTAATTCCACTCGATCCGGTGAATTATTATGTGGATAGTGTTCCCATTAATTTAAATTTTCTCCTCTGGGCGGCAATTAATGCGGGAACATTGATCCTGACAATTTCTATGATGGTATTGCCATCGTACATCATAACAAAGATTATTCCTGCAAAGTCAATACAGTTTGAATGATGGAATTTGCTGAGGCGGTTGAAAAATTAAGGATAGCACTTGGAAAGGAGTTGCCGGGGAAGTTGGCTCATGCTCGCATGGCGCCGATACATCGTTCCCTGGAAGTGCCAAAGGGGACGTCACTTAAAAAAAGTGCGGTTCTACTGGCAATTTATAAAAAAAACAACAAACCTTACATCGTTTTTATGCGCAGGCCGGTGTACAACGGGCCACATAGCGGACAAATTTCATTTCCCGGAGGAAAATGCGAAAAAGTGGATGTGGATCTTAAAGCGACAGCTCTGAGGGAAGCCAATGAAGAGCTGGGCAT
>JBFHER010000018.1:0-26690 GCA_041584055.1 Bacteroidales bacterium | reverse complement strand
TTGAGATTATTTAATTCGTCAAAAATATTGTTTAAGTTTTTTACAATTCTTATTTCCAGATTCACACCGAGATGATCAGCAAATTTTTTCAGAAGCTCATATTCATAGCCCATGGCTTTGCCTTTGTAGATAAAATAAGACGTACTGCTGTATCCAATAAGCGCGATTAGGGTATCCCGCTCAATGATATCAACCAGATCAATGGTGTCTGTTCTGTGCTTTACTTTTTGATGTGAACTGCCGGAATGGCCACCACAGCTGTAAATCATCAGAAGCACGGGTGCGAATATGACCAGGAGTCTCAATTTCATATATTATGTTTACTCAACATGCGCAACTATATCAGGGTCAAGAAGTTCAAGACCGTTTAATTTAAGATACACCTGTGCTGTTGCCAGCACATCCTTTTCACAATATACGGCAATTCGATCAACATCACCAGTTTCGTAGTAAACTTTTCCCACCATGCTGCCATCAATGTCATCTTTTGGTGATGGGATTCCCAACACAGCCGTTAATAATTTGAGGGAAGAATAGTGTTTAAAATCACCAAATTTCCACAATTCCATGGTATCTAAAAAACGTACCTCCCAGGGTTTCTTTCCCGCAACATTTATGATCTCTGGAATTACGATGTCTTTGATTATCATGCGTCTGCATAAGAAAGGAATGTCAAATTCCTTGACATTGTGCCCACAAATGGTACGTGTGGATTTGTCTCCCCAATTTGTCAACATTTGAGCCACTTCTGCCAATAACAATCTTTCATCATGGCCTTTAAAGGATTTTACACGGAAGATCTTCTTCCCATCCTGAAAAACAATGTGTCCAACTGAGACACAGACAACCTTTCCAAATTCTGCAAAAATGCCTGCCTCTCTTTCAAATCCCTGAGAAGGGCTTAACTCATCCGGGTAGCGGTCAGGATTTCTCGATTTAAACTGTTTAAACTTCTCTTCCCACACCGTCTGAACACTTAGCGGCATTTCTTCAAGGCTTTTTCCTCCAGGTACAGTTTCGATGTCTAAAAATAATATGTTCTCAGGTTTCATGGGCGTTTAATTTAGAGTACAAGATTGTTTTTATAAACTCGGTTAACAGGTTGATAGCAACATGATTGTTTCCTCCTTGAGGAATGATAAGATCGGCAAAACGTTTTGAAGGCTCAATGAATTGCAGATGCATTGGTTTTACGGTTTTACGGTAGCGTTCCATCACATCCTCTGCATTTCGGCCCCGCTCTGCAATGTCTCTCTGAATGACACGTATCAGGCGATCATCGGCATCTGCATCTACAAACACTTTGAGATCCATCATACTCCGTAGTTTCGGATCTGTCAGAACAAGTATACCCTCTACAATAACCACATCTCTGGGATTGACTGTGATTGTTTTATCTGATCTGGTACAGGTGATGTAAGAATAAATAGGCTCCTGAATTGACAGACCGGAACGCAGCTGATTAATGTGTTTTGCAATCAGTTCAAATTCAATGGATTGCGGATGATCGAAATTGATTTTCTTCCGATCTTCAATGGGGAGATGGGAACTGTCTTTGTAATAAGAATCCTGTGGTAAAACAGCAACCTCCCCTTCGGGAAGGTTTTCAATAATTTTTTTAACTACTGTCGTTTTTCCTGAGCCGGTTCCTCCGGCTATTCCGATTACAATCATATAAAAAAGTTTAAGCAAGCGCTTCGCAAGCCATTGCAACTTATTTAAAAGCCCACACCTCGCTATCAAGCCACATATCTTTCTCGGGCAATTCTTTTAGTCGTCCCAGTTCCCGATCCATAAACTGACTGAGTTTAAAGGGCAAATCCGGGCCGACCCATGTACTTGTATTACACAATATAACGTAATTTATGCCATCCGGACGTCGTTTCAGCACCGTGGAGCTACCAGCAAAACTTCCTGTTCGAATCCATCCAAAACGATTGGCTTCACGCCAACCCAAAGGGCTGAAGCCATCACCATCATTTTGGGTCATCAGCATTATGCTTTCTTCTGATAAAATATCTTCTTTAGAATTAAAACCATCAATTGTATTCAAAAGCTTTAACATGTCTGTGGAAGATGCAATCCAGGCACCTGCAGCACCAAGGGTCTCATAATTATTTCCTCCGTTGCTTTTGGCAACAAGGGTATCGGAGCCATCGAACTGTCTAATTTTAAGCGCGTCAGCCTGCTCGTAATACGTCACCTCCAGTGCTGCCTTGTCCTTTCTCAGATTAGATGCCAGTTGCATGTCAAACAAGCCCAGGGGAATTAGTACGGCACGCTGTACATAGGATTCATAACTTAGTCCAGTCACTTTTTCGATGACCTTTCCAAGTACCATGAAGCCAAAGTTTGAATAATAACTTGCGCCGCCAGGTTTAAAATGCAGACGTTTTTTTAGCATAATCTCGATGATGTCGTCCTGCGATAAGGGTAATTCATACTTGTGATACCTTGCCATGGCCGTTTGCAAAAACATAGGATCTCCCCAATGGCTGGTCCATCCGCCACTATGATTCAACAAATGTTTGATAGTAATGTCTTCTACCCTTTTGTCTTTATAGCTTAAAAAACGTGCATCATTTAGAAGTCCATCAGGACCAAATACGTTTTGATCCAGCGTTAATTCTCCTTTCTCGATAAGCTTCATTATTGCTACAGCTGTAATCAGTTTAGACATGCTTGCAATTCGAAACAGGTGATAGGGTTCTACGCTTGTATCTGAAGCTTCATCCGCAAATCCAAAGCCTTTTGTGTATATTAAACGGCCATCTTTTGAGACCGCAACGCTTGCTCCTTTAATATGCCAATATTGCAAAAAACGCTCAAAATACCTTTCAAAATGTGAGAATTCTTCCACCTGGGACTGAGCGCTTAAAAAATGATCTGACTGAAAATAAGTTGGTTTCTCAGTTAGCTCATGTCCTTTTGTTCCTGACTGAAATACAAACGAAACAAGAAAGAATGTGATGATGCATAAAAGTATTTTAATTGATCTAATCATATAGCTACCAAAAGTTCAAAAGTACAGAATAAATTTACTGATTTGAAACGTGTTAAAAACTTTTCATAAATCGATCACGCATTATTATCTGTATATATTTGGTGAATTACTTCATTTTCAATGATATGAACCCCCGGGGCAGATTTTTTTGCAAGTGTAAACATGGCATGTGCAATCTTGCCAGCTTCCACGGGTTTGTATCTTAACAGACGTCCTTTCATTAAGCGGACAAAAGGCATCATAATCCATTTCCCAAGCTGTTCTCCAAATCTATATTCATTTCTTTTACCAAGAATTAATGACGGTCTCAGGATGTGGATGGAAGGAATTTGGTTTGCACACAGCTTTGCTTCCATTTCACCTTTTACCCTCAGGTAAAAATTGCCGGAAGCTTGTTTTGCACCCGTAGAACTAATCACCTGTATTGACTTAACATTGCCCTTTGCTGCCAGGTGCGCAATTTTTGTGACATAATGAAAATCCACTTTCTCAAAAGCAGATTTAGATCCGGCTTTTTTAATGGTTGTTCCAAGACAAATGTAAACATCATCGATGCCGGCAGGAAATGCTGTGTCTTTGTCGTAATCATACACAATCTCTTTGACCATTGCATCCTTAAATACGTTTTTTTGTCTCACTAAAACCACTACTTCGTGATAATACGACGACCTGATCAGTTCTGCTACCACATGTGTTCCTACCAGGCCGGTTGCTCCAGCGATTAATGCCTTCATTGTTTGTTCTTTTAATAAAGTATTTACGTTTGAAACGTAAAAGCGTATAAAGTGTTTCAAAATCGATGAAATTATTTTATAAATCATATAAAGTTGCCTGCACCTACTGGTGGGTACTGGTATGCTATAAAGCATGTTTTATTTTTACAGGAAATTTATACATTTGTTTGTCATAATTTAAAGGGAGATATGGACTACTTTCACATTGATAATAATTCAGATACACCAAAGTATAAACAGATTATTAATTCAATCTTCAGTGCGATTCAAACAGGCGAATTAAAAAGGGGAGATAAAATCCCATCATTGAATGAGATAAAGGATGAGTTCGGCCTTTCACGTGATACCGTGCTTGCAGCCTTTAAAGAACTCAAGGATACAAAAATAATTTCGTCTGCTCCCGGTAAGGGTTATTATGTAACCAGTACAAATATTAATCAGAAGGAGAAGATTTTTTTGTTGTTTGATGAATTCAATTCTTTTAAAGAAGACCTGTACAACGGTTTTTTGGAAGGAATTGGAAACAAAGCGGCGGTTGATATTTATTTTCATAATTTCAACCGAAAGGTCATGAAATCGCTGCTGGAAGAAAATGGGATGAATTACACTTCTTTTGTGATCATGCCAGGCTCCATCGAAAACATTGGGCCTTTTGTAAAAAAACTGCCCTTTGACAGAACCTACATTCTGGATCGGAAAGTTGACCTAAGTTACAATTATGGTACTATTTATCAAAACTTTGAAGAAGACATATATGATTCTTTGAGCACGGGGCAGATGTTGCTCATGAAATACGAAAAGCTGATACTTGTTTCTCCAAAGGGAAAGGAGCCGGAGGAACGAAAGACGGGTTTCACACGGTTTTGTCAGGAAAACAGTTTTAATTACGAAATACTTGAATCCATGGAGGGACGAACTGTTAAAGAGGGAGAAGCATATTTTGTAATTTTTGACCGCCATCTTGTGCAAATCATCAAACAAGCTGAGAAATTTCACTTAAAACTCGGTCGCAACCTGGGTGTGGTATCATTTAACGATACTGTTTTAAAGGAGGTTGTTGCAGGCGGGATATCCACTATTTCAACCGACTTTAACCTGATGGGTAAAAGCATGGCAGAGATGGTGCTGAATCGCAGCAAAGAGGTCATTGAAAATCCATCGCAACTAATTATTCGAAAATCATTATAAATAACTTTTTTAATTCTATCAAAATGGATACCAACACTTTAAAGAAAGAGTTTATTGCAAAGTACGGAGAAGGTGATATTAGTATATTCTTTTCTCCAGGTCGTGTTAACCTGATTGGAGAGCACACAGATTACAATGGTGGTTTTGTTTTTCCATGCGCTTTATCGTTTGGAACCTATTGCCTCATTCGAAAAACAGACAATGATTATTTTCAATTTGCGTCTCTGAATGAGCCATTGGTTCAAAAAGTAAGTGTGAATAGTTTAACCACACCCTTGCCAAAAGGAACCTGGGTAAACTATCCCCTGGGCGTAATTGCTCAATGGGTTAAAGCTGGAAAATCATTTGACAAAGGTGCTGATATCCTGATTTGGGGTAATGTGCCTGGTGGTGCAGGTCTTTCTTCTTCAGCAGCGCTTGAAGTCGTAACAGGTGTAGCCGTTAACGATGTATATAATCTGGGTGAAGAACGTTTAACACTGGTTAAATATGGTCAGAAATCAGAGCATGAATTTGCAGGTGTGAACTGTGGTATCATGGATCAATTTGCATCCGGGATGGGTAAAAAGGATCATGCCATCTTCCTGAATTGTGACACTTTGGATTACGAACTGGTTCCTGTGGTTTTAGACGGGGCAAAAATTGTTATTGGAAATACAAACAGTCCGCACAGTCTGGATGCCGGCAAGTACAACGAACGTGTGGCTGAATGTCAGGCAGCTGTGGAGGCCATCAAGCCTTTCAAAGCAATTAAAAACCTGGGTGAATTAAGTGTTGCCGAGTTCAACAAAGTTGCAGATAAAATTACAGATGAAACAGTGATGCGTCGTGCACGCCACGTTGTGACTGAGATTGAAAGAACGACACAGGCAGTAAAAGATCTGAAAGCAGGCAATCTTGCTTCTTTCGGTCAATTGATGAACGGCTCTCACGATTCATTGCGTGATGACTACGAGGTAACAGGGCATGAACTGGATTCAATGGTTGAAGCCGCTCGTAAGATCAAAGGTACCATTGGTGCCCGCATGACTGGTGGTGGATTTGGTGGTTCAACGGTGAGTATCGTGAAAGATGCCTATGTTGATGAGTTCATTGAGAAAGTAGGTGCTGAATACACTGAAAAAACAGGTATTACTGCAGAATTTTATGTTGCAGAAATTGGTGATGGTGGACACAAGGTTGAATAAGCTATGCGTTTAATATGAAAAAGCCGCATATCGCGGCTTTTTCAATTTGGAACAATGTTAGAAAACAGTACATATGTCACAATTTAATTTAATCGACCATCCCCACAGAAGGCTGAATGCCCTTACCGGAGAATGGATTCTTGTTTCTCCTCACAGGGCAAAAAGGCCCTGGCAGGGGCAGGTTGAAAAAGCGCCGGCTGATCAACGCCCCCGATATGATGAGAAATGTTACTTATGCCCTACCAATGATCGCATTGGGGGAGAAAAAAATCCGGATTACACAGACACCTTTGTGTTCACGAATGATTTCTCAGCACTTTTAAACGATACGCCTGAAGGTGGTTTGCATGAAGATGATTTATTTCAGGCAGAAAGCGATAAAGGCATTTGCAAGGTAATTTGTTTTTCTCCACGGCACGATTTAACTGTTCCGGAGATGGATGTTCCATCCATTCGTAAGGTGGTTGATCTTTGGTGTGAAGAATTTAAAACATTGGGGCACATCCAAGATGTTAATTACATACAGATCTTTGAGAACAAAGGAGCAATAATGGGATGTTCAAATCCTCATCCACATGGACAAATCTGGTCCTCAAAAATCATTCCCAATGAAGTCAGTAAAGAGATCAGTTCACAGAAAGCATATCTGCTTAAACATGGTAAAACCCTTTTGGAGGATTATGTGGCCAAAGAGCTGGAAAAGAAAGAACGCCTGCTTGCTGAGAACGACACTTTTGTTGCATTGATTCCGTTCTGGGCGATTTGGCCTTTTGAAGCGATGATCGTTCCAAAGCGTGCTGTCCCCACCATTTTAGATTTGACAGATCAGGAAAAAACAGACTTTGCAGCTATGTACAAACAGTTAACGGTGATGTACGATAACTTGTTTGAAGTTTCATTCCCCTACTCTGCCGGAATCCATCAGGCGCCAACAGATGGTGAAGCACATCCTGAATGGCACATGCACATGCATTTTTATCCACCCCTGTTGCGATCTGCAACGGTGAAGAAATTCATGGTGGGCTACGAAATGCTTGCAGGACCACAACGCGACATTACTGCGGAAGGTGCAGCACAACGCTTAAGAGACTTACCAAAAGTTCATTATAAGCACGTTTAAATACACCATAAGTACAAAAAAAGCCACGGATTAATTTCTGTGGCTTTTTTTTATCTGCTAATGTTATTCAGCAGCAGTGTTTTTTATGCTTACCCACTCGATTACTGAATGATTAATGTTTCGGCCGGACTGCCGTTTAGTTTAAGTATGTAAATACCTTGTTGCAAGTCACTAACATTCAAATGATTGAAATCTTTAAACTTTTTTATTTGTCGGCCATTCAAGGTATAGAGTTCTCCGCTTGATGCTTTCTGAAAATAAATGATTCCTTTAAGAACTGGATTTGGGAAAAAACGCTCCGTTTTAGACTCAAATTCTGAGAAGGAAGCGGTCGAAGTTACAATTTCTGTTTTTGTGGGATACCATCTGAAAGCTGTGCCGTAAGTACTTATTGCAATGGCCTCAGTTTCATTTAACCAGTCCATGGCAAAACATCCATTCAATGATCTGTCCTGGTCCCATGTGCGTCCTTTATTGGTTGAAATTGCGATTTTACCATCTGAGATAAGGTAGAGAACGGAATCATTTTTTTTAATCAGACGCGTCCAATCCTGATTACGAATGTCTGTTGGCATGCTGTCTTTTAAATTAACCCAATTTGCACCGGCATCTGTACTTCGCCAGATAACACCATTGTAACCACTTATTATGAGTGTCGTTTTGTCGTTCAATAAATCAATATTTCTGGTATTATTCAGATTAATGCCATTTGAAATATCGGTATATGTTCTACCCATATCACTCATTCTAAAAACTTTCAGACTGGCCAGGGCATAGGCTGAATTAGAATCGATGCCCGTGACAGAATGTATGTAACCACCACCATGGATGGCCGAAACTTTTTCCCATGATGCACCTTTGTCGGAAGATAAAAAAGTTTGTCCATTGGAATGTGTAAGATAAAGATTATCAGGTGTAAATGCGTGCAATACGGTTGGTGTACCTGCAGTTGACTGACCCAAATAATGATTGGTAAAAGTTTTACCACCATCCTTGCTCAGTCGGTAATCGAAACCATCCACGTAGGCGATGGAGTCAGGCGTGAACAGGCTAACCGCATTTTGTTCGTTCATGGTGAAATGTAATTCAGTATTTACAGCATTCCAGGTCGCTCCCCCATCAATGGATTGGATGATCCCGGCCTCCTCAACAATGTTATTTCTAACAATACTGTATGACGCTTTCAAGTCTGTATCACTCCAGAATTTAATATCAAGTATTCTTACATTACTTGTCGTAATTAGATTTTTACCACGTTTCTCCCATGTTTCTCCAAAATCAGGGCTGAAAAAATTGGTGTTTAAATGCGTAAATACCATTAGGCTATCCGTGCCCAATGAGATAATTTTAGATACCTGATCTGTTTTAAAAGTTTCAAGAGGTGTATCATTCAGCGTAAGCCCACCATCCGCGGTTTTAAATGCTGTAGGCCCGTATTCTGACAATATAATTCCTTCATTTCTGTTTTTGAAAAACATGTCTGTCGGATTTTGTCTGAAATTGCCGCTTAACTGAATAAAGTTTATGCCACCGTCATCCGTAACCGATACTTCCTCATCTTTGGATGATGTAATAAAGAAGTGTTTGGAATCAATAAAATGCACGCTCTTAAAATGGTCGACGCTCTTTCGCAATTCAGGTGCCATACCTGCGGGATTAATACTCACCTGCTCCCATGAATTGCCTCTATCAGTACTTATATCAATTGCGAAATATTTTAAAAACAAACCTTGCTTACGGCTTGAAAAATGGACGAGTGTATCTCCATTCACTTTCTCAATGCGACCTGTTAGCAAGGCCTGATCCTGAAGGATCCAGCTAGTCCCGTAATCGGTTGTTTTAAAAACGTATCCATTGCCAAAGACAAATCCGGTACCATCCTTTAACAGGCAAACATCATTCACCCGAATGCCATATTCTTCAGCATTAAACCATTGTTTTTCCCATGTTACACCTCCATCTTTGGTTACAAGAAGCGAATCGAAAACGTTTGGCATGGTTGCAATACCATGATTTTTATTGAAAAAATCAAGGGCAGACAGGTCTTCGGAAACAGAAGTGTTCAAAATTTCCCAACTTACTCCTGAATCCACCGATTTTCGAATAATGCCATTGCTGGATGTTGTAAATATGGTATTGGGAAATTGATCCACGATGCAGACGTCAAGACTTGGATTATTGACGGCTTTCCATTGGGCATGCGTTGCCTGAAAGCTTAGTAACAGGACAAATAAGATTACAGCTTTGTACATCAGGACCTTCATAAGATTTGTAGCCATATTAGTATTTTTTTTCATTTATTAACAAAATGTTTAGATTTTATGTTCACGGACGTAAACTAACAGGCGGAATTTTCACATTATGTATTTATATGTGTCACATCTTAGTATGGAATTTACTGTTGAAATGTTTGTTTTTACTTCTTCAGTGAAAAGTTGTACACTTTGCCGACAAACTTGTTTTTTTAGACAAATAGGAAAGAGATTGTGGCGCTCATCATTCAATACAGACTTGTGTGTTTTATGCAAGATTGAGTTGAATGGGGTTTCATTTGAATAATCCGATTATCTTTGTGCTAATCTAAAAAACAGTATTTTGACATTTGATGATTTAAATCTGAGCAAACCACTCAGAAACGCCATAGCGGATTTGGAGTTTGTAGCCCCCACTCCCATTCAGGAAAAAGCCTTTCCCATTATCATGTCTGGAAGAGATGTGGTTGGAATAGCGCAGACGGGTACGGGTAAAACCTTCGCTTATCTGCTTCCTATTCTTCGACAGTTGTCATATTCCGAAAAGAAGCATCCCCGGGTCCTGATTATTGTCCCAACTCGTGAACTGGTAATGCAGGTGCTGGGTGAGATTAAAAAATTAACAAGCTATATGTCTGTGCGTGTGGAGGGTGTTTATGGTGGAACAAACATTAACACTCAAAAACAAAAGGTCTATAATGGCTTGGATATTCTTGTCGCAACACCAGGACGTTTATATGACATTGTGATGACCGGCACATTGAGATTAAAGTCCATCCAGAAATTAGTCATTGATGAGGTGGATGAAATGCTTAATCTGGGATTTAGGGGGCAGCTTATCAGTTTTTTGGAAACTTTACCGGAGAAACGGCAGAACCTTATGTTTTCTGCAACTTTGTCTGAAAATGTAAGTGAAATCATCAATGATTTTTTCTACAATCCTTTAAAGCTCGAAATTGCATCCCACGGAACACCTCTGGAAAAGATAATACAGTTAGCCTATCATGTGCCAAATTTTAACACAAAGGTAAATTTACTTGAATACCTGTTGAGCACGGATGAAGAGATGGCAAAGGTGCTGGTGTTTGCAAAAACAAAAAAACTGGCAGACAGGCTTCATGAAAGTCTTTTAAAAGATTATCCGGATACAGTTGGAGCGATTCATTCCAACAAATCGCAGAATTATAGATTTAATGCAATCAAACGATTCGATTCCGGAGAGTATCGGGTTCTGATTGCGACGGACCTGATTGCACGGGGACTGGACATACAGGATGTTACCCATGTTATTAATTTTGACACACCTGATGAAGCAGGAGACTATATTCATCGCATTGGCCGTACAGGTCGGGCGGACAAAGATGGTACGGCCATTACTTTTATTAACGAGCCTGAACATGCTTATCAACTGGCAATTGAGGAACTGATGAAGAAAACGATCCCTGTGAAAGCACTGCCAGAAGGACTGGAGATCTCAACAATTTTCACTGAGGAGGAACGACCTGTGCTTCACGATATAAATTACCTGAAAGGACCCGGAAAAAGAGAAGGTGGATCAGCGTTTCATGAAAAAAAGGAAAAAAACAGAAAAGAGAATTCAGGCAGTCCTGCATTTAAGAAGAAGAAATACAAAAAACCGCAAACACGTAGTGGAAAGAAGTAGGAAAACGGTATGACTTACGCTTGATGGGATGATGTGTGGAAAGGCACTGTTTTAAATCTAAATTTAAAAAACAGGTATCAGGATCCTAGGGCAATTTCCTTGATTGCGTTCACCCACGTATCAGAGCTGTTCATGCTTTTTGCAACCACAAACTGTTCTCCTCCCGAATCCTTAAATAATTGAGCATACTCCTCTTCCAACTCGATGGTTGTTTCCAAACAATCGGCAACAAACGAAGGTGCCACGACCAAAACTTTCTTATAGCCATTTTCGGCAAGATGGACAACCATTTCATCAGTGAAAGGACTCAACCAATTCCGGGTCAGTCGGGATTGAAACGTAACCGTATAGTTCTTTTCATCCAGATTGATAGCTTTGGAAATTAAGCGTGTAGTTTCATAGCAGGTGGCTTTGTAACAGTACTTTCCATGAACCGGCATTTCATCCTCACAGGTGCATTCAGCACATCGCACATCCTTGTGTGTTTTTTCTATTTGTCGCAAGGGCAAGCCATGGAAAGAAAACAAGACGTGATCAAATTCCTCAGGTTTGTAGGCGCTTAAGTGTTGTGTGTATGCCTTGATAAATGCAGGGTGATCGTAATATTGTTTGATCAGATTTAATTTTGGAAGATGCGTCCACTTATCCACTGATTTAAGCACCACCTCGTTGATAGAACCTGTGGTAGATGATGCATACTGAGGAAAAAGTGGAAAAACGATAATCTCGGTATACTTGCTTTTTTTCAATGCAAGCATTGCACTTCGCAGCCCGGGACTCCCATATCGCATGGCTCCTATCACATGAACATCTGAGGAGCATTCATTTTGCACTTTCTTAACTAAATCGGTGAGATGAAATAATAAAGGCGATCCCCGTTCGGTCCAAAGCCTTTTATAAAGCTTTGTGGATTTTTTTGTTCTGAATGGAATGATAATAAGGTTAACCAGGATTTTGCGCAGCAACCACGGCACATCAATCACACGTCTATCATTCAGAAACTGAGTAAGATACCTACGAACAGACTTCTGGTCCGGTTGATCCGGAGTTCCCAGATTAACCAGTATTAATGCTTTATCACTCATAACGGGGTAAATTTACCCAATCAATCCCTTTTTTCAACATGTTTAGGGTATTTTCTTCTTCACTAAATTTTTCAACCTGAAAATTATATTCCCAACTTGCCATTGGCGGGAGACTTACCAGTATAGATTCGCAGTTTCCTCCCGACAATAAACCAAACTTTGTGCCACGATCATGAATAAGGTTAAACTCAACATAACGGCCTCGTCTGATATTTTGCCACATTAACTCACGATTGCCATAGGGTTTTGTGTGATTTTTTGTGATGATAGAATTGTAAATCGGGGCATAGTTTTTTCCAAGGTCGAGAGTGAATTCAAGTAAATCATTGAAGGTTAAATCATTCGAAGGTTTAAGCATATCAAAAAAAATGCCCCCAACCCCTCTGGTTTCATCGCGATGTGGTGAATAAAAATAATTATCAGCTTCCGTTTTAAAGTCGTGATAAAAAGACGGATGATATGCATCACAGATGGATTTTAAACGCGAATGAAACCAGATGGCTTCCCGTTCATCCACATAATGCGGGGTGAGATCAATGCCACCTCCAAACCAACATTCGCCGGAACTCAATTGAAAATAACGAATGTTAAAATGTATAATCGGGGAATATGGATTTACAGGATGTACGATCGAAGAGATGCCTGTTGCCTGATAAAAAGTACCTTTACTCCCTCCTACTTTTGACAATTCATCGTTGTATAACCCTTGTACCGATGAGTAATTTACTGCCGCTTTTGCAATCTTCTCGCCGCGCTGCATCACACGGGTCATGCCTTTTCCTATAGACCTTTCCCAGGGATCATCAGAAAAGATTCCTGTTCTGTCGCAGGCCTCTAATGAAGTACAGATACTGGCCTGAATCGCTTTATATTTTTCGGAAATCTGGTGAAACATTATGATAATTGTTGTGCGATCCCAACTGCTTGTTTTATTCTGTCAGACATACCGATACCATCCCGCATATTTCCTGCAAGGATTAATCCCGGATATTGTTTTTGCAGTTCATCGATCCGCTGCAAGCGCTTCTCACTGGACTTTTCGTACTGGGCAATTGCATATCGATACCGACATATGCGTAAAAGATCTGGTTTTTGATCCGTTTGAAGCGTACGCTTTATTTCTTCCAGAGCCAATTGAATAACATCGTCATCCTCCAAATCATAAATACCTTCGTTTTTCACACCCCCCATAAAAACTGACAGCAATGCTCCTCCTTTTGGAGCACGGTCGGGAAAAATGGATGAAGGAAATAAAATACCTAACACCTGTGGCGTTTCATGGGAAGGAACCAATCCGCCAAAGGCTCCCAGTTTTATTCCCTGCCACTGATTATATCCAGCTGCCACCTGCACAACCTTTGCATAGTTGAGGTTGTTGATCGGGGCCAGTTGTTCGTCATTCAGAAATGGTAGTAATTCTGCAAGTGCATAAGCTCCCGTGGTTGTTATAACATGTTTGGATGAAAGCGTAAATGTCTCGCCGGATTCATCCTTTCCAGTGATGGTGTATTTGTAGTCACTCAGATATTTGATGGTAATATCATTGCATGATAACATCACCGTGTCATCATCCAGGGAGGTATTTAAGGCATTGATCAGGCCTTTTAACCCTCCTTTAACAGAGAATACTTCCCGGGTTACATTTTTATCAAGTTCAGACTTTGGTTCATTGCTTTTTTTGATGGCTCCCTTAATAAAACTGCCATACTTTTGTTCAAGTTGATACAGTTTGGGGAGGGCAAAGCGCGTGATTAGTTTTTCAGGATCTCCTGCATAAATGCCAGATATGAAGGGATCTACAGCATAATCCAGAAAACTTTGACCGAGTCGTCGCCTCACAAGGTTTGCAATTGTTTCAAAAGGATCATCTCCTTTCTTCCTGAATGGTTCTCCCAAAATTCGAAATTTATCAGACCATTTAAAAAGCGGGGTTCTCAGTCCATCTACCATGCCTGATGGCAAAGCATGCCATTTTTCCCCTTTCCATATCCAGCGTTTTTTTGAATCGGGGTTGGCAACAGCCAGTTCGCACTTCCCTTTTAGATCCCTAAACAAGCTTACAAGTTCGGGGGATGACAGGGTTCCGGTACTTGGCCCGGTCTCAAAGGAAAACCCATCGGTCTTGACAGTATCAATCACACCGCCAACATCCTCCTTTTTATCCAATAAGATTACTTTTTTACCTGCTTTTTGAAGGTAAAAAGCCAGTGTTAAACCAGTTAATCCGGCACCAATGATCACAAGGTCTGAAGATCGTGTCATACGTTATACAGATTTGGAATAGTTGAATAATTTCTCCTGATATGCGGGATCCAAAGCAGCAGCAATGTTTCGAATGAACAATGATCCTTTTTCCGTGACTGAGATTGACGCTTGCGTCATCGACACAAGGCCATCGCTTTCAAATTCGCGGAACTGCTCATCCTTAAAGGACAGCAAGCTTTTTAAGGCTTGCACATTCACACCAGACTGCTTGGATAATTTTTCCCAATGCAAATATTTATTACACATTAATTCATTTATGACTCGCCTGATAATTTGTTCATCCTCACTAAGAATAAGTCCTTTAACAACTGGATATTCTTCTTTGTTGATGGATGCGATATAAGGTTCAATTTCCTTTTCATTTTGAAAATATCCTTTCTCCAGTTGACTGATCCCGGAAACGCCAACAGCATAAACCTGACCAGTTGTTCGTCGTGTGCAATATCCCTGAAAGTTACGATGAAGTTGTAACTCCGATAAGGACTGATACAATTCATCCTTTTCAAGCACATAATGATCAAATCCAATGGATTTGTAGCCAGCTTCACTTAGGAGTTCATATCCTGCCAGGAACATATTCATTTTTTCTTCTGCTGATGGCAGCCCTTGTTTTTCAAGAATCTGCTGGTGTTTCTTCATCCACGGAACATGGGCATAAGAAAATGTAACAAGTCGATCCGGCCGTAACTCAATGGCTTTTTTTATGGTCTTAACAAAACTTTCAACTGATTGCCCGGGCAAGCCATAAATAAAATCAAGATTGATGCCCACATCTTGTTTCCCGGAACGAATCAACCCCATCAATTCGTTTACAGCCAATAGCGACGGCTCCCGATTTACGTTTTTGAGTACTTTTTTATCGAAATCCTGGATCCCCAGGCTAAAACGGTTAAATCCAGCACTCAGCAGGTCACCGACATCTTCCCGCGTGAGGTAAGCCGGATTACATTCAATGGCTATTTCTGCCTGATCAATAAAGTCAAATGTGCTGAATAACAGTTCGTTGATCTCTTTAAGCATGCTTACTGGGATCGCATTTGGCGTTCCACCACCATAATGGATCTGCGACACTTTACGTACCTTATCAATGGATTCCGCAAGCATACTGATTTCCTTTTTCAATGCGTTTACATACGGGCCTACCTGCGAACCGCTTCCCAGTGAACAGGCATTGCATCCACAATAAAAGCAAATTTTTTTACAAAATGGGATATGGATGTAAAATGAAATGTTCTGCGGATGATCACCATTGGAAGTAATCAATGCGCTCCTATATGCTTCATCACCGCTTAACTCCTTAAAATAGTTCGCTGGTGGATAGCTGGTATAGCGCGGAACCGCCACATTGTATTTGTCAAGAAATGTTGTATCAAGCTTCATCATAATTTACACCTTTTAAAGCAAAAAATAAAATTACCAGGGCAAACAGACTCAGGGTTGCTTCAACGGCAAAAATCCCTTCATAACCCAGTCGATCTCCAAGCCGTCCACACCCAATGGCAACAATGATCCCACTCAGATGCGTCAGTACAATTTGAATTGTAAAATCGGTTCCCTCCCGCCCTTTTCTTACAACATCCATGGATGTTGTGTAAATTACAACAGAAGATAAACCATAGGCACCCCACACAAGAACAATGCCAAGGTACAGCTGCCATAGTTCCGGTGTATCGGTTTGGGTTAGAAAATAGAAATAGGCGCCTGTCATAAAACTTAAGACAAGAAATAAGTACATTGCCTTTTCTCGTCCAATTTTCCGGATAATAAAACCAGCCACAAAAGCGCAAATTGCAGCAACACTGGTGCCAACAATCCCTGACATCACACCAATCTCTTTGGGCGAATAACCAAGATCTACCAGGTATGGTTTTATCATTGCCAGAATACCAATTAAACCAGAGTAATAAAACAAAAGTATAAAAATGCGCTTGTACATTTTTCTTTGACCGAAAAAACGGAAGATATCCAGAAATCCGGCTCGCTTAACAGTTTGAACTTCAGTCTTTTTTTGTTTATAAAGTATCAAGGGAACAATGGAGATCAAAACAAATATGGCCAGAAGTGCCAGCAGTGCATGCCAGCCAAAATACTCATAGGCAATTAAAAGAACTCCGGTTCCAAACAAACTTCCTATAAAACTGCCTGCAGATTGAACACTGTTACCCAGACTTCGTTCTTGCTTTTTCAACACCAGAATTGCAAAGGCATCTGTGGCAATATCCTGCGTTGCAGATGCCATCAGCGCAATGATGATGAAAACAACGATTGTATTAAAATCTGTTTCAAGGTTAAATAAGGAAACACTGAGTATGACAATGGCATAGAAAATTTCTGAAAAAATGATCCAGCGTCTGAGTTCTTTATTTGTCCTGGCCGTATTGTCAATCAGAGGGGCCCATAGAAATTTAATAATCCAGGGGAGTTTAACCAATTGAAATAAACCAATGGACTCCAGTGAGTAGTTCTCCTGTCGCATAATCACAGGAACCACCGTAGAGAAAAAGCTCATAGGGATTGACTGCGCAATGTAAAGATTAAACAGAACAGGAAATTTATGCCAGTCTTTTTTCAGCATTTAAAGATTGTATGAAAGGTTAATACCAAACCACTGTGGTTTACTAAGCTGAACATACTCATTGCCAAGGGCAGTAAAATAAAAGGTATGGTATTGCTTGTTAAGCAGATTACTACCAATTAGATCAAACTGAAAATCACCCTTTATAAACGATAATTTTGCGTCAACCATATCGAAGTAGGGTTCTTTAACATCGTTATCTTCTTTCCAGTAAGTGTCACCGGCACCACGATACAACAGATTTAATTTTACCTTATCCAACAAATTCGAATGCTTTATTTCAAACGTTTTATTGATATTAAATGAAACTGTATGCATCGGGGCATAAGGGATGAAGTTGCCCGAATAATCAGTGGTTTCATTTACAAAATGCTTTGTAAATGTTGCATGTGTATAGCCGTAATTGATTGCTGTTTCAAAACCACAAACGGGGATGGCTTTTAAGGTAAGCTCTCCGCCCTGACTGAGCGATTCTCCGGCATTCTTTAACATGGATCCTTTGCCGCTTGGTACGGTCTGGTAAATTTGCTGATCTTTCATGTCAATGTAAAACAAGGCAGCATCAATATAGATTTGATTGTCAAAGACAGAGGTCTTTAGTCCCAATTCATAATTCAAACTGTACTCCGGTTTGTATGTTAAATTCTCCGGACGTTCAAAGGTTGAATTAAATCCTCCTGTTTTATAGCCACTCACCACAGTTGCATAAAGATTTGTTTTACCTACGCGATAATCCAAAGCAACCTTGGGAAGTATAACAAAATCATCCATGGATGGATAAATGGTATCTGCTTTTGTACTTATATTCCCCATTACATTCGTGGTGTAAACATAATTCAGTGATGCCTTTTCGTAATCTCCTCTTATTCCAAGTGTTGCCGACAAATTATCGATGAGAAAGTCATCCGCTCTTACCTGTCCAAAAAATGCAGCTCCTTGCACCGATTTATCATACTTTTTCAAATAACTGTATGCGCCAGGTAATTTGTATTTAGTCACACCATCTTCTCCATAAGTGACATCCACCTCACGATCAACCATTTGCAAAAAACCAGATGCCCCGAACAACCAATTAAACGCTTTTTTTTCAGGGGATTGCAGGATCAATTCCTGTGAAAGCTGATTTAAAATCTGATCCTGGGTTACAGAAAACAATGACGCAGGTGTAAAATCCTGATCGATGTCCTGTAAATCATCCATGTACTGATATGCAGTTACCGATTTTAATTTCATCTTGTTTGATTTATAATTTATTACCAGTGCATCAGAAATCATGGAACGGTTGTAAGCACTTGGGTGATCATAACCTGCTTTTGACAAGCTATCTTTGGCACTGTTATAGAGTGCGTATGGATACGCGCCTTCATCACTCATTTCTGAGGAAAGAACATTTTCAATTCGTAAATGCTTGCTTACATCATAAACAAGTCGCAAGCGTCCGCCCAGCGACGTCATGGGGTCAAACATTTCATTTAAATAGGTATTTTCAAAATACCCGGCTTGTTTCCTGTAATTAAGGGAGGCAGAATACCCAAAATCACCCGATTTACCGTAATATCCGGCTCGTAGGTTATACTTGCCGTATGTGCCAGCGGATGCTTGTGCTTTTAAGCCTTGAAAATCCATGGGTGACAAGGTTGAAACATTGATGATGCCACCCCGGGTATTTCGTCCAAACAAGGTGCCTTGTGGCCCTCTTAATACCTCGATGCTCTCCAGATCAAAGAAGTCAAAGTTATGTGATGACTTTTCAAAGTATGGAATGTCATCCACGTATAAACCAACTGCGGGTTCACCAATTCGGGATCCGATGCCACGAATGTAAATGGGAGATGTGAGTTTTGAACCATAATCAGGCATAAAAAGGTTCGGTACAGTACCTGTTAATGAGGTGAGTGTTTCAATTTCATTTTGCTCTATTTCTTTTGCAGAAATGAGTGATACCGATGCAGGCATCTCTTTTAACTGCAGCTGATCTTTTGACGCTTTAATTACAACTTCACCCAGTCTGACTTCGGGTGTTTTTGTTGTGTCATTTGTTATAATAACATTCTGGGATACAAGCTGAGATCCCGGTAAAAGCAATATTAATCCGATTAATACTGCCTGATGTTTTTTACGTATCATTTAATTTATTTGTCTGTAAAGAATACAATCACTTAATTCTATTCATAAAATTACGCCATCAATCGTTTGATTGACATCAGGGCAAAACTAACAGACAAAGAATGGAGGGGGACGAGAATACAGACAGGATTGAAAATCATTTAACAATACTCCCGTACTGTGGTTTCCAACATGTCGAATCTTAGAATTTAGAATTTTAAAGTTATACGCATGATCGTTCGCGGATTCCAAGGATTGCTTTTGATCGGAGGTTTGATCTGTAAAAAAGGAATAACAATCAATTGAATCTGAATTATCGTTATTATCCACAAAAAGCTCATTTACATCACTTTCCTCAATAACACCTTTCTTATTAAAAGAAAAGTATCCCACACATGTGATATATGAAACCACCAGAGCGATGTATGGTATTAGTGAGGAAAAGATGCCTAAATGAGCCATAAATGCATTTTAATTTTTGCAAATTAAACAATAAATCAATGAAACGAAAATTTTTTTCCTGTGTTCTGCAAGTATCCTTTAAAACTGGTACGTCACAGTTGCATAGAAAGAACGCCCCGGTGCGTGGATCTTGTACGCAGCTGTACCTGAAACCGAACGACTGAGATGTTCATAATAAGCCGCATTGAACAAATTGGCAAGACCAAGTTTTATCTGCATATTTTTGACAGGTAAGTAGTTCAACATTAAATCAAGCACCTTATAACCCGGGGTGACTGTTTCTCCAAATGAGGTTGCAATGCGATTTTGTTCATTGACAAGTCGAAGCGAAAGTTCTGGTTTCAATGTCTTCTTCAATAAATTGGCTCCGATTAAAAAACGTGTATCCAGAGGTGCTATTTCCGGCAGTGGTGTATTGGCCTCAAGATTTTCACCATAGGTGTAAGCAAGGGCTGCACTTGAGTATAAAATATCTGTCCACTGATGTGTCCAACTCACTTCAGCACCGGTAAGTAACGCATTGCCAATATTCATGTATTGTTTTACTCCTGGTGCGGTTGACAACAAAGGCGACAGATCTGATTGAATTTCTGAACTTATGAAATCATTCAGATATGCAGCAAACACATTTATCTGGATCGTTGCAGAGCTTGTCTTCCAGTTAAGATCCAGATCAATTTGATTATTGACTTCTGCATTAAGTGAAGGATTGCCGACACGTTCGTAGGGATCACGTCCAACAGGAAGGTAATTTATAAATCTTTCTGTCAGACTACCACTTCTTTGAGCACGTCCCAGCCAAAGTCCGAGAGATAGTGTTTCGTTGAGATCGTAAAAATATCCAATACTGAGGGATGGATTTATTTGCGATTCATGCAACACATCATTGGCAGCACTGAATCTATCCGATACATTAAATGCTTCCGCATTGTTGTAGTTTAAACGCAGGGAAGCAACGATCCCACTCCGTTCAAAATCATGATGGTACTCGCCAAAAACGGATGCTTCAGTAATCCGGCTATCCTGCCACACGTTATCATTGATTGTAGTGCCTGTATTGGGGCCCATCAAAAATGTTCTGTAACGTGTTCCATCAGCAGTCTGTTGTTTAAAATCCAGGCCTGTATACAACACCCCGTTTCTAAAATTCACCAAAGCCTCCGATCTGGCTCCCATATTTCTGGTGATGGCATCTGTGACTGCATTTACCATTCTCGGGCTTAAATTTTTGTTAAGGTTATCCATTTCATGATCAACAAAGGAGGCAAACAGCGATGTATTTATGCGTTTGAGGCTCCCTTCCTCAGGTTTGTATTTGTGTGAGGCGCTCATTAGCCAGGTATTGTCTTCTCTGAGATCCATATTTAAGGCCGGAAAATCCACATCCTTTGCAAAGTTATTGGCAATGTTTAGGGAAATCTCATTTCTACTGTTGATTTGGAAATTCATCCGGGTTCCCAAATTCAATCTGTTAAACGATGCCTCCACTAAAGAATCATTCCCATCGTAATAGTTACCACCATCACTGTATGAACCATAGATGGAGATGTTATAAAACCTACCGCTAATACCAACTTCTCCTTCTGTTTTGTAAATGGTTCCGTTCCCTTCATATCCTGCGGATATTCGACCTTTTACTTTTGTAATATCCGCATAAGAACCAGCTAGTGATTTAAAGTTTATTGTACCTCCAAAACCTGTTCCATACCTTAAGGAATAGGGTCCTTTCAATACTTCAATTTGTTCGATCATGTTCATTGGAATCTGGCTGGATGGCGGATCCATTCTATTGGGACACGCTGCTGTGGCACAAATACCTCCATCCATCACAAGATTAAGTTGATCATATTTAAAGCCCCGCATCACCGGATCAAAGCCATAATTACCACCTTTTTGTATGGCAGCAATCAATGGCGTTTGTTTTAAAAAAGCGCCCGCATCGTGGGTTACTTTGTCGGTTTCTGTAACCTGTAGTCCACTGAATACATTGGCCTTACCCTTTGCCAAAATCACAGCCGGTTGTAACACCTGAACATGTGGTTCCAATCTTAATTCACCAGAGAGGATCGCCCCTTTAACCATGTCATCAGAAAAATACTGTTTTCCCAAAGAGACATGAGATACCAACAACGTTTGGGCCGGTATTTTTAGAAATGCGATGCTTCCTGCTTCGTTTGAAATGCCCTCTGCATCTCCATACTTAAAATGAACTCCCGAAAAGGCTTCTCCTGTTTGGGAATTTAATAGTTTTATATGTACCTCTTGTGCCATAGAAAGCCATGAAAACAGCAATACAGCAACAGAAAAAACAATTTTTGTCATTGTGTTATTATTTATACACCAATCCCTCAATACCAAAAAAGAAAGAAGGTATTAAGTAAAAATATCTCATATAGAAATAAAGTCATATGCGTTTTAACGCGATGACAATCCATCAAAGCAACACGTTAAAAGACTTTATAGACAAAGCATCTTTGGGAGGATGAAAAACCTGATTTGGGTTATTTTGGTTCAGCGTTAAATATATTATCGATGGTTGCAATACTTGCGCCGAGGGATAATATTTGCATGTATCAGATACGAGTTCAACGAAAAAAATGAGTGGTTTCTCCGGGCTTACAGCCGATTCTTTTTGCTTGCTTCGATCTTCCTGGGCTTTCAGCTCCTTTTTGAGTTGACAACAACCATTGCATTTTAAATCCGGTTTATCTTTATTGATGCAGAGTACCTCTGCAATATAATCCTGATTGATTTTAAAGTTCACATAGATGACCGATACTTCCAGGATCTGAAAGGAAAATACCAATATCAACATATATGATACAACGGTTTTCATGTGCAAAAGTGGATCTATACAGCATGGTATTGGAACGTTTATAAAGCTTTTTTCCACCGCCCTGTAATGCTAAAATAACAGAAATACTTATCAAAAGTTCATTTTCAGTCTTCGTATATATGGATGATAATACTGCCCGGTAGACATTGAGCAGGACAGTCATCGATTAGACTGTTGCGAATTATGGATTCAAAGGTCTTTTCGGGCTTAAAGAATTTTTATACGCTGAAAGTTCTGCTTTGATTGAGCTTAGCACAAACCGCATCTGTATGCGCATAGGTGTATTTAAACCATCTTTTGAGAACCAAAATAGAATATCATCATCATTTTTGAAAAAGTATCCTTTTTGTGGAATTAGATAGAACTTTCGGCAAAGCTCCTTTCCCCGAAATGTTTTAACAGGTTCATCACCAATATATACCAGCTTTAAAGTCCACACTTCATCCGTAAAGTAGCAGCAGGTTGATATTGTATCTCCTTTTTCAAACGGTTTTGTAAGGGCATGATTCATGATATGATAAACACCACTTAGAATATCAAAAATATTTTTAGGGACAACATTTATACCAATTGAATCACTAAAAACAACTGTTGAATCTGAACGTGATACATGGTCAAATCGCACCTTATTTCTTGAATGATACTTCCCTTCGTAAAACTCTTTGGTTGCCCATAATGGTAATCCTGTGCGTTGGTCCAGCTCGTTTGTAAATTTGAAATTGAAATTATGGAAAAAATCAACAATGCCTGTGCTGTAAGCATGTGCCAACATGGTCCGCTTTCCTGTTTGCTGTGAATGGACGTAATTTAAGTTTGCTTTGCCCACCTGAAAGAAGCCAATGGATAAATCATATTCAAACTTTTCTTCTCCAAAATTGGGATTTTTGCCATTGCAAAGTAGAACTGTAAATATGGTAATGCATAGCACTATTAAACGCATAGAATTGATGTTTTACAACCTTTGTTAGCTACAACAGGCTTGTGGTCTGAATTAGAAACTGAAAAATGTTACGTAATGTAACAATTCAAAGGCCATAAAAGTACGATTTATTTAAAATGTCCAAAAACATTTATGGAGTGATTGTAAAATCTATTTTTTTATTCGGTATTCACCATCCAAAGTGAAAATACATTCAAGTACTGCCAAAAAGAATAAACCACGGAATCAGGTAGATCCAATTTCTGAAGTAACTCCCTGTAACAGTTCAACCATATCACCCGATCGGCAGGTTTAATTCTAAATTGCTGGTGTCGTCTTGCCATCATTGGTTTTCCCCTGTTGTCTCTGTAGTATGGGTAACCACCACAAATTTGGATAAAAAAATCCGCGGCCCGCTCTTTTGCAATGGCCAGGTCTTCCGTGTCTACAGGAAACAAATGGCGAATTTTGCTTTTCACCAATAAGTCATAATGATCACTAACCAATGTTCTTAATCCATCTTCCTTCAGCAATTCTAAAAACTGAGGATCGGGCAAGGTTACCTGGGGTCTTACGCCGAAAGGCGCATCCGTTATATTTAATTCCGGTTTCGTCATATCATACTGCAAATTGTAACCTGCTAAGGTTGTTATAAATACCGTTTTCGATGTTCATCAACTCTTCATGCGTGCCATTCTCAACAATCTGTCCCTGCTCCATCACAAGAATCTGGTCTGCTTTTCGTATTGTTGATAAGCGGTGTGCAATCACAATGGAAGTTCTTCCATGCATGAGTTTATCCAGGGCATCCTGCACAAGGCGTTCAGATTCCGAATCAAGGGAGGATGTTGCCTCATCAAGGATTAAGATGCGGGGATCTTTCAATACTGCCCTTGCAATGGCAATGCGCTGGCGTTGTCCACCAGATAACTGTGTTCCCCTTTCTCCAACTACCGTATCCAGGCCTTCAGGAAAACGGTTGATAAACTCCATGGCATTTGCTTGTTCTGCTGCACGGTAAATCTCTTCATCTGTCGCATCTGTTTTGCCATAGGCTATGTTTTCCCGGATGGATCCTCCAAACAAAAAGATGTCCTGAGGAACCAAAGAAATTTGCTTACGCAAAGTTGAAAGTGGGAAGGATTCAATGGTTCTGCCATCATATGAAATCTGACCTGATGATTTGTCGTGCATGCCAAGTAAAAGGGTTGCAAGTGTTGATTTTCCTGCTCCGCTGGGGCCCACCACCGCAATTGTTTGATTGGGTTCAATTATAGCGTTAATTCCTTTAATTACAGGCTCTGTTGGACGGGTCGGGTACGCAAAGGAGACATCTTCAAGCACAATATTCCCTTTTAATACATCCTTTTCTTCAAGGCGGATAACATCATCAAGGGCTTCTTCTTCACTATCAAAGATTTCAAACAGGTCTTCTGTTGCGCCTATGAACTTCTGAATACTGGCAAAAACACTTGCCAGGCCACCAATTGTTCCTCCCACAAAAACAGAATAGATTAGAAAGGAAAATAAATCACCGGCAATTAAATCTCCACTGGCCAACATGGTTGCACCCTTCCATATCACCGCGACGAGAGCCCCAAATATTCCAAAAATGATGAAGGAGGAGAATGCGCCCCGGTACTTGCCTGCTTTCATACCAAGTTTTGCAATATCATTGGTTTTCTTTTTATAACGTTCAGTTTCAAGCCATTCATTTGTAAATGCCTTGACACTTCTGATCCCTTGCAATGTTTCCTCAACAATGGTATTGGAATCAGCGACCTGTGCCTGTACTTTTTTTGAGAACTTGCGAATGTAGCGGCCAAACAGACGTGCAATAAGCATCGTACCCGGCAATACAGCCAGCATAAACAAGGTAAGTTCTATGGAGGTAATGGCAAGGAGAATAATACCACCTATAATGATGATAATCTGACGTAGAAATTCGGCCAGTGTGGTCGTTAGTGTTTCCTGTAAAAGTGTAATGTCTGATGAAATCCTGCTGTTTAGCTCTCCAACCCTGTGTTTTTCAAAAAAGCTGAGAGGCAGTTTTACAAGATGCCTGAATGTTTCGTACCTTAAAAATGCCAGCGTTTTTTCGGTCACATTCACAAATAAAACAATTCGAAAGTACGAAAATATGGACTGAATAATAAGAATACCGGCCAGGATCAATGCAATCTTGCCAATTTCCTCCCCTAAGACATTTTCAGTGCCTGAGTTTACAAGCTCTCCGAGAAGTTTTGGGAAAGCCAGATTCGCAAGACTGGATCCCACCAAAAAGAAAAAACCAAGTGCATATTCTTTGTTGAAGGGCTTTATATATTTATATAATTTGAAGGCATTGCGTAAACCTGATAGTGTAATTTTCTTTTTTTGGGTGTCTGCCATTTATTCTTTTTTTTATTCAAACAACAAACTGAAACGAATTGTGTTTAGCTGTTCAGCTTCATTATAGGAATAAAATTTCAATGCGACATCCTATCCAAGGATATTTTTTACCTAAATGATTTGAATGTGAAAATAAAACTGAGAACCCCGCGTCAGATTTTAATTTCTTCAACGGGGTTCATCAAATAACAGCAACAAGCTGATCAGTCTTTCTTTATCAATAATATATTCTCAATTCAAGAAGTTATTGTTTGAAGAATTTATATTCGTAATATTTGTTTCCACTGCTTTTTATCCGGATAACATAAACACCGGAAGCAAGGGATGTTATTTGAAGTGGGTTACTGACACCATTTATGCTATAACCGGATAATTCAGCATTGAAAACAAGCATCCCCGACAAATCATAAATGGCACATGACTCTGCTTGTATCTTTCCATCTAATGTTTTTATATACACTATATCCCCGGAAGGATTTGGATACAACGAAAATACGGAAGGATCATCAGAATAAATATCTCGAAGACTTTCTGCAATTTGTATGTGTAAGATATAATTCTGTTCATCAATTCCTCCATTTTCATCTGATACCTCCACAACGATTGTTTGTTCTCCAATATCACTGTTCAATGGTGTACCTGTAATCATACCTGTCTGATCCACAGTGAGAAATGCCGGTGCAGTGCTTAAATTGTATTTTAATACATCACCATTTCTGTCGGATGCAATAATTTGATATTTATAAAGCTTGTTAACAAAGGCCAATGTATCCGGTTCCGATTCTATTTCAGGTGAATAGTTCAATCCGTAAACAAATTCATCTGCCCCGATATCAGGCACTGATGCATCGCGTACTTCACCGTCTATGTCATCCGGCACTTCTGACAGGGATAAGCCTGATT
>JBFHER010000017.1:0-27052 GCA_041584055.1 Bacteroidales bacterium | reverse complement strand
AATCTATTTCATCAAAATTAGAAGTAACGGATCTTCTCACATTGTCTGCATCAGACATCAATGCGCCAAGGCCTTTACCCAATGCTGCTTTTTTTACTGCCATACTTTTAATCAGATCTAACTATTATTTGCAATCACCTCCCGCGCAAGGTTCAGATGGTTAATTGCACCTTTTGAATTTGCATCATAATAAAGCACCGGCGTTCCATAACTCGGTGCTTCACTTAAGCGTATATTTCTTTGAATGATTGTATCGAATACCATTTCCTGAAAATGTGTCCGTACCTCTTCAACCACCTGATTCGACAATCTTAGTCTTGAATCATACATGGTTAAAAGAAAACCTTCTATTTCCAGCTCCGGATTCAGGCGGCCCTGAATGATCTTAATTGTATTTAATAGTTTTCCCAGGCCTTCAAGTGCAAAGTATTCGCATTGAACGGGAATGATGACCGATTCTGCTGCCGTAAGCGCGTTTACTGTGATTAATCCAAGAGAAGGACTGCAATCAATCAGAATATAATCATATTGATCTTTTATCTGATGCAATACTTTTTTTAGCACCTGTTCCCTGGATTCAAGATTCAACATCTCGATTTCAGCTCCCACCAGGTCAATGTGAGATGGCAACAAATCAACATTTGTCACTTCTGTGTGAATAATGGCTTTTGAAGTTTCCACATCACCCACCAGGCATTCATACAAGGAACTTTCAATTTCCCGCACATCAAACCCGAGACCTGAGGTCGCATTTGCCTGAGGATCCGCATCAACCACCAATACCTTAGTCTCTAAAGTGCCTAAACTAGCTGCCAGATTAATGGTTGTGGTAGTTTTACCAACGCCACCCTTCTGATTTGCCAATGCTATAATTTTCCCCATTTTTATCAGTTACAATATGAAACGCAAAGAAAATCAAAAATATTTTCAATGCTCGTCAAATAACCGATTAATTGTCAATTAAATTATTAACATTGCCATAAAAAAGATTAAATAACCTTAAGTCTATCAGAAACTTAAAAGCTCTTTGATGGCTACGAACACTTTTTCAGCGTTTGGCAACACAGCGCCTTCAAGGATCCTGTTAAAACCAACAGGGGTAAAGCTTGACCCCACACGTCTGATTGGCGCATCCAGCCATTCAAAAGCCTCTTCAGTTATCTTAGCAGACACCTCTCCGCCAAACCCACCAAAAACCTTATCCTCATGCACAATGAGCACCCGCGATGTTTTCTTAACCGAAGTAAGGATGGATTCCATATCCAATGGCACCAGCGAACGCAAATCAATGACCTCAACGTTGCCAAGCCCCTCAGCAGCTGCTTTTTCGGCTGCAGTCAAGGACAACAATGTTGCGTTACCATAGGTGAGCAAGGTCAAATCAGTCCCTTCCCGTCGCACCCTTGCTTTTCCGAAGGGCACTTCAAAGTCTTCGGGGATCGGGGTCGCCGCCTGCGGTGACTGGTAAAGTGCTTTGGGCTCCATAAAGACAGTCATTCCTCTTGAACGAATTGCGGTTCTCAACAGGCCTGCTGCATCATCCGCAAAGGAAGGATAAACGATCCTCACGCCGGGAAATGTCATCAAAGCACCCTCAATGTTTTGAGAGTGATAAAGGCCTCCACCAATATAGCCTCCGGAAGCAAGACGAACTACAATATTTGGGGAATATTGTCCATTTGTGCGCCAGTACTCATGCGTTGTTTCAACAAACTGTTCCATGGCAGGCCAGAAATAATCGGCAAACTCTGCACCTTCAACCACAATCCTTATCTTGTCGTTGTAACGGCTCATCCCATTGGCGGTTCCCATGATAAAATCTTCCGCAATCGGCGCATTGAACACACGCGTTGGGCCAAATTCAGCCTGCAAGCCCTTGCTCACATTAAAGATGCCACCTTTGTCCTTGTTGGCAATGTCCTGGCCCCAAAGATAGGTGTCAGGATTGAGGCGAAACTCCGCCTTCAGGGTTTCATTCAATCCTTCAATGAGTTTTTTTGGTGCTCCTTCCTCATTGTGGAGCCCTTCAGGATACTTTTCAGAAACATACGGCTCTGGAATCACGAAATCATAAATGCTTTCCGGTGTTGGATCCGGTGCGTTCAAGCCTTTTTTATGGGCCGCTTTAACCTCAGCCTTTGCGGCCTCTTCAATCGCCACAAGTTCTGCTTCTGTCATTCGCTCATAACGCAGAAGCAAACGTCTAAACTTTGCCAGTGGATCATACTGTTTTACATAAGCCAGTTCCCCCTTATCCCGGTATAAATCGTGACGGTCTGAGTTCGAATGGGAATGAATCCGCACGCAATTAGCATGCACAATAACGGGCGTGAATTCCTCTTTTGCGATGCGAACAGCTTCTTCCATTGTATTCATGGAATCAAACACATCTTTCCCGTTGCAGTGCAGTATCTCAACGTTTTTAAATCCGCTGAAATTATCTGCAACTTTTCGTGCTGCTGTTTGATCTTTCTTCGGCACAGAAATACCATAACCATTGTCCTGAAACACAAAAACCACTGGCAACTTTTCTTTTGCCGCTCCGGTAATCGCCTCATAAACATACCCTTCAGAAACCGATGATTCCCCCTGCGAACTGATCACCACAGCATCATCTTTATACGTTTTAACAGCTCTTGCAATACCAGCTGCATGCAAGGTGTGATTTCCGGTACACGATGAAACGTTATGAATGTTCCATGCGGGTTTTGCAAAATGGTTTGACATGTGTCGCCCGGAGCCAGCCACATCCGGGGCTTTAGATATCCCATTGTAAATAATTTCTTCGGCGGTTAAACCAGCTGACACATTGGTCACCAAATCCCGATAGTAAGGAAATAAATGATCTTTATTCTTACGAAAAACCTGTCCGATGGCAAGCTGTATTCCGTCGTGTCCCGCAGCAGAAGCGTGGTAAGACCAGCCAATCGCCTGCTTCAGGTAGTTAGGTGCCTTCTCATCCAATAAGCGGGCCAAATACATAATGTGGTACCATTTATGGAGTGTCTCCTTATCCGTCTGTACGATTCCGTACTTTTTATCAATTCTTTTCATTCCTGTATGCTTTGTAAATCGTGGTGTAAAATTAAACAGTTCTATCAGTGTCAAACTCTTCAAGATAATCGGCAATGCGTCTAAGGAAAAGCCCTCCAAGCATTCCGTCCACGATTCTGTGGTCGTAAGACAATGACAAATACATTTTTTGACGGATACCGATGGTATCTCCGGCAGGTGTTTCGATCACGGCAACCTTTTTCTGGATTGCACCTGTCGCCAGAATGGCAACCTGAGGTTGATTGATGATCGGTGTTCCAATGATGTTATTGAAGGATCCAAAATTTGTAATTGTAAATGTTCCTCCCTGAATGTCATCCGGCCCAAGTTTATTATTTCGCGCCTTTCCCGCAAGATTGTTTAAATCACCTGCTAAGCCCGCAAGATTTTTGGTATCTGCTTTTTTAATCACCGGAACAATCAAATTGCCGCTTGGCAGGGAAACCGCGATGCCAACGTTCACATCCTTTTTCACAATTATTTGACTTCCGTTAACAGAGCTGTTCACCATCGGGAAATCCCGTAATGCTTTGGCCACAGCCTCAGTAAAAATAGGCATAAACGTTAATTTCTCACCATATTTCTTTTGGAAGTCATCTTTCACACGTGTTCTCCAGCTCACCAGATTACTTACATCAGCTTCAACCACAGAAGTAACATGCGGAGAAATTTGTTTGGAACTAACCATATGATCTGCGATGAGTTTCCGCATGCGATCCATCTCAATGATTTCATCTTCGGCAGAGACCGGTACCTCAACTTGCGGCGCACTCACAACAGGTGGTGGTACAAGCTTAGCACCTTCCGACTTTGTCTGAACTGAAACCGCTGCTGGTTTCTCAACACCCCCTGCAAGAAATGCAAGTATGTCCTCTTTATTCACCCGCCCGTTGAGGCCACTCCCCTTGATTGAGTTCAGTTGTTCTTCAGTCAGATTATTTTCTGATGCAATTTTTCGCACAACCGGCGAATAGAAACGTCCTGATTCATCTCTTGTAGAAATATCAGACTGAGCACTGTCATCAACGGTGCTTTCAACAGCTTCAGGCTCATTTGCCTCAAGGACTGCCACTTCTTCATCAACAGATTCATCTCCGTCAAGATCAATGACTGCAATAACAGTTCCTACCGGGACCACATCATCCACCTTAAACAACACCTCTTTTACTTTCCCATCAACCGGAGATGGCACTTCCGAGTCAACCTTGTCCGTTGCAATCTCAAGCAAAACATCATCCTCCTCCACAGTATCTCCTGCTTTCACAAACCAGTTGGTGATGGTTGCTTCCTGAATACTTTCACCCATTTTGGGCATTACAATATTAAACGTTGCCATTTTTGGTATATTATTATGTTTGATAGAAGAACACTTTACAAAAGGCTTTGTTTAAGTGCATGCGGTAAAATTGCAATGTCGACATAGCAATTTATAATTTTTCATGCGTAATGCCTTTATTTACAAGCGCATTGGTGTGAATATTTTTTTATCAAGACGCCATTGCTCAAGTTTTCATTATTTTCAGCCATTCTCAATCCCCGGTCAAGCATTTTAATATTTTCGCTAGTAAATTGATAGCTATTCTATAGGGATTGCAATATTTTTTCTAATTTTGCAAACGCAAAAACAATTGAAATTCCACCCGCTATATGGAGAAAAAGATAATCAATAATATTTATTATGTTGGGGTAAACGACAGAAGAACACACCTGTTTGAAAATATGTGGCCACTGCCTTATGGTGTCTCATATAACTCCTATTTAATTGACGATGAAAAAGTTGCTTTAATTGATACGGTTGATGTTGGAAAAGTTGAGTCTTTTTTAAAAAACATTGATGCGGTTTTGAAAGGTCGCAAAATCGATTACCTTGTCATAAATCACATGGAACCGGATCATGGTGGATCCATTCGTTTTATTCTCGAAAGATATCCGGACATTCAAATCATTGGAAATAAAAAAACCTTTGGGATGATCGAAGGTTACTTTGAACTACAGGTCAACCAGATCCTTGTAAAAGAGGGGGATACGCTTAAACTGGGAGAACATGAATTAACATTTTACATGGCACCAATGGTACACTGGCCTGAAGTTATGACAACCTATGAATCGAAAGAACGCATGTTATTCAGTGCAGATGCCTTTGGAACCTATGGCACATTGAATGGTGGCGTGCTTGATACAGAGCTTAATTTGGATCATTTTTGGGGAGAGATGCAGCGTTACTATTCCAACATCGTTGGGAAATACGGGAATCCGGTACAGAAAGCAATTCAGAAACTGACGGATGTAGACATCCAGTACATTTGTTCTACACACGGTCCGGTTTGGCACGAGCACATCGAAAAAGTTGTTGGGCTCTATGACAAATGGAGCAAATACGAATCAGAAGAGGGTGTTGTGATCGCCTATGGCTCAATGTATGGAAATACAGAAGAAATGGCAGAGGTGGTTGCAAGAGGAGTTTCCGACGGCGGCATTAAGAACATTGTTCTGCATGATGTTTCCAAGTCTCATTCTTCAGATATTCTAAGTGATGTTTTTCAATACAAAGGCATCATTGTTGGGAGTCCTACATATTCAAATGAATTATACCCTGGGGTTAAAAGCCTGTTATCAAAATTCATGACCAGGGGTATTAAAGATCGCTACTTTGCTTATTTTGGATCCTTTTCATGGGCAGGTGCCACAATGAAACACTTTTCCGGTTTTGCAAATGACATTGGCTGGGAAGTCATCTCCGATCCCGTTGAAGAAAAAATGGCGCTGAAACACGACAAAAAACAGGCTTGCTACGAGCTTGGCCTGGCCATGGCCAAAAAATTAAAAGCAGAATTTTAAGAAAAGAACTAAAAATTTATTCACGAAGCCGATTCAGCGTTTGATTTTAAAAGCATCGCTGCAGACACCAGCTTCCACATCAAGATTTAATCATCTGCACCCTTATTCAGTTGATGGTAAAATGCTTTGCTCTTGCTAATAGCAGATGGAATTAACAGAACTGCTCAACTAAAACCTTTATAAAAAGAGGTTCACACCAATTTCAATCTAAAACTCAAATTATATCAAATGACGATTTATTGTTGTTAAATATGAATTTGGTATTGTAAAATTATGTATCTTGAACTAAATAAAAACAATACCATCATGAAAAAAATTGATCCCAAAATGATCCTGATACTGGTGATCGTGGCCTTAATAATTATTTTTTCACTTCAGAATTCAGAGACCGTTCCTGTTAAATTTTTCTTCTGGAAAATTACCATGCCCAGGGTCTTTTTGATTTTAGGTAGTGTGGTTATTGGAGTGATCATCGGGGTTCTTTATCCCATTCGAAACAAACTCAAGTAATTGATCTATCATTTTTTGTACTGCACAGGGAATACTTCTCAGATGGCGTTCTGTTTAAGCACCTGACAACCATTTAATTTTTATTTTATAAAACCAAATTCATGAAACGCGAAAGGTTATTTTTCTTGTCACTAATGTTAACGTTGGCAGGCACTGTGTTTGCACAATATGAGTCGGTTGTATTTAATTATGAAAAATCACAGTTTAATGATGGTGGACTGCTGCCGGCAGAAACATACATGCTACTCTCAGGGGCTGTCAGCCGACAGGTCACACTGGTGGAAGTCGCGTTTTATGGGACGCAAAGTGATAAATATAAATCACCCAAATATCACAAACAGTGGAAACGGGAATTTACAAACACAACCGAGCGCTTTGAAATACCAATTAACTACAAGTTAAAAGGCAATTCAGAGATAGATGTATACATCAATTATTTTCGGCTGGCCACAACAGATGAGCTAAAGAATGTAAGGGATGAATTATTCAGTTCTCTGGATGCATATATTGATCAGAATCTCGTATTCAACAAAAAAGACATCAATGTACTTAAGAGTGGTGCAGGAATGGTAGACGATCTCAATTCCATCGCCAGGTCTGCGATGATTTATTACCGAAGTCACACAGGCTATGAATTTCCTGGCTTTTCAGACCTTGTACTTGATAAAATAAAATTGATCTCAAAAAGCAAACAAAACCGGGTTCTGGGGAAAAAAGCGACGGATGCTCAAAACTTATCTCTGAAAGAAAAACACATCCGGGAATTAAAACTACGCGTACACAGTGAGGTTTCCCACATGTTCAACTCACCCCTCTCTGTTTTGGCCGACAGCAAATTCATTGATGATTACATGGTAGAAAAAACACCCAATTTCTTCACGTTTCATGGCGGCTATGGCAGCGCTTATCTTGCCGGAGATCTTGAAAACAACACCTTTGGATCATCTCCTGTCATTGGCATGTCCTTCCCCCTTGGGAATGATGCATTTTCAAGTGCCTTTTGGAGCCGTTCTTCGCTGATGGCCGGCGTTTATTTGAAAAATATGGACAGTCAACAGGGCTATGAAATTTCCGGCCCAATTGTTAATCGACCTGTTTATCTGGGCCTGGGATATAAATTATTTCAGTTTATTCGTCTTTCAGGAGGTGTTGTGGTACTGGAAAACAACAAAGGAAGTAACACACCCACTAATTTTAGAGACAATGTGTATTTTAGGCCTTATGTGAGTTTAAGTGCGGACCTTAATCTCTGGATAGACTTTGGTAGATAGAGTGCAATCGTAAATTTCAATCTTAACGTGACGATGAAAGAATTATTTCGTTTTTTTACCAGCCTGCTGATGATTTCCATTTTTGGTGGTCAGCTGAGTGCGCAACAAGACATGAACCGTTGGCGCGTTGGTCTGGGGGCGAATTATTCTTTTGACAATGAAAGTTGGAATGCGATCACAGAATCGTCCGGGAATGCACTTGCGTCTTTCAATCATGAAGAATTTAATTACGAGCTAAGCTTAGAACGTTTATTTTCTGAATCTCTGGGATTGAAAACTATCCTTACAACAAATCCTTCATTTGATCAGGCACAGGAAATATCTATCCTGCTATCCTATTATACCGACAACCGTCATCTTTTTGGACGTCGTGCCTTTGTTGCCCCCTATTTTTCAATGGGAGCCGGGCAGGACTTTGTAAATGAACAATTGAACATCCCTCTGAAAGCAGGGTTAAAATTCAGAATTAGCCAGCGATTCAATTTGAACCTTGATTTTACCGGAAAAACCTACCCCAACAGATGGTCGGAGGAAGGAATTGGCATTGGATCAAGCATCGAAACTGCAGCCTCACTGTCGTTGCATTATAATTTTCATAAAAGGAAACAACCGTTTCGTGCACCAGCAATATACGCTTCACAGAACTATGCCTATGTCGACGAGATAATAACTCCGGTTACAAGTGACACGGCTTCATTCCTGGATTTTGAAGAAGATTTATCCATCATGGACACGTTGAGGGCACGTAAAATTGATACTATACCACCCCGCCTCGGAACAACCAAAACAGATTTTGAAATTGATGAGGATGCATATGAAAGCATGGATTATGATGATTCATTGATTGTTTTCTCTGACACCATTGATTTCATGTCAATTGATTCGTTGTACACCTTTAGGGATAGCATGGATTATTCATTCTCGTTTTTTGATTCCATCGATTTTGAAATGGATGATCTTGTGCTAGATAGCCTATTAAAACGAGACTCACTGAATTTTGACTTATCCGAAGAAGCACCAATGAAGAAGGACACAACCCAACATCTTAAGCCTTCTCCTGTAATTGAAGAAGCAAGTAGCGCCATGCCAGCAGAACAAGGCTCGCTTGAAGCTCTTACTAAGTTAGGGAAGAACAAAGTTGATTTCATTTCAGATTCTACGGCCAGATTAATATCTGTAATTTCAATTGACACCGTCTACAAGGCAATTCAGTTTACCTGGGACACCATTATTGTACCAGTAACTTTCAAACAAATGCCAGCAACAATCGAGGGATTGGATGCAGGCAGATTTTACACAAGGGATGAGGTGAAAGACATGGTTCGGGAGGTTCTTGCTGAACAAGCGACACAGCCTTCTTCCCAATCCTTTAAAGCCATTCCGCAACAAATCACTAAAAGTGAGGCTGTTCCGATCACAAAAGAGAGCAACATGAAGACCCTGGAGGCGCGATTGGATACCATGAATCTTTTAATAAAAAAACAGATCGAATATCAGATACTGCAAAACGAATTAATGCATCAGGAAAGAAAGTCAGCTAATCCTGTTCAAAGTCAGAACACCTTAGCATCAAGCTCTCCCTCAGAAATAAAAACAGATGAAATAATCAAGAATTATGAGCTTAGAATCGCTGCTTTGGAACTACAGGCCATAGAAGGCCGTTTGGCTGGAGAACCCTCTAAGCAGCCGGGGAGGGAAGATGAATACCAAATAACACTCCCCCCTCCTGGTTTACTTCACACAAAGGTTGATTCTCTTGCTACCTCAGACACGCTGAACATGAACCTTGAGTTAGAACAATTGAAGGAACAAATGCATGCCTTGTGGATGCAAAATTTTGAATTACAAACCAGATTACAGGAAGAAAAAGGGTGGATAACTACACAAGCAGAGCTGGATAGTGCAAATCGCATTGAAATGGATAAGCTCAGAGCTGAACTAGCGACCCTAAAACAAGAACTTTCACCTAAAAAAGAAATTGTTAAACCGGATGACTCCTACTACACGGTTCAGTTGTTGAACCTGCAACGTTCTGAACTGTTTTTTGCAAGTAATTCAAGCAAAGTAAGCGCAGAAGGAATTGCCAGACTGGGACAACTTGCATCATTTTTAAAAGAACAGAAACAGTTTGCCATAGTCATTCGCGGGTTCACCGATAAATCAGGGACTGCAGAATACAATCTACTGCTTTCTAAAAAGCGCAGTGAGAATGTTGCTGCTATTCTGAAAGAAAAAGGGATCCAGGCAGAACGGATGTCTCTTGAACACAAAGGTGTGGATCAGGATGTAAGCGGCATGCATGAAGCTTATGGCCGGCGTGTTGAAGTGCTTTTAATCCAGAGGTAAAACTTAAATCAAGGACAACTTCCTTAAAATTCAACATGCATTCGGAAGATTGTATTCGGCTTTTAAGCCAGAGAATTAAGCGCACGGAAATGGTCACACAAGACCAATGTATCAGCTTATAATTTTCTTCCCCAAATGGTCATGGCACCCCCCATGCCAATGTTCATGAGACGTTTGCCCGCATGCCCCAACACAATGGCACAAAATAGTGCCACCGCCCCAATGCACAAAAGCCAAAGTTTTGATGCTGTTTCCTCGATTCCTTCCCATGCAAAAAATGGTGTTAACAGTGAAACTAAAAACATTACAGAACTGTAAATAATTTTCATCTTTAACACAGGCGTTGTCACCGATTTAAATCGCAACTTCCCGTCAATCAATCCGGATAGAAATGCACCAAAAACGGCAAAAGGAAAAACAAAAGCAGTAAACCTTGCTGTGCCTATGAACACCTCAGGGATCAGATGGGGAAAAATCAGATTCAGGAGCAAAGCCTGAATCAGGATAATGAGCATTGTTTGAGGAAAATGAACGGCAATGGGGTGCAAATCCAGCTTCAGTATCCTGTTTCGCCCAGGCGACATCCGTTCCTTGTAATCCACAAAAACCTTTCGTGGTAAACCACATGCAGGGCACACATCCTCTAACTCACTTTCTTTCATCACATAACCACAAGGTCTGCAGATGTATAATTTTTCTTCCTCCTGTTTCTCTTTCATAACTCCAAAATATGTTAATCCGCCAATAAGCATTTCCTACGCCACGCCTTTAAAACATGCAAGTGCTATTTATGGCACGTTTACAATAATAATTTATGGATGATTTATTGGCACCCACCCCTTTACATTACTACTGCAAAGGTGCCATTTTTGCAGCATATTTCAAGAAAATAAAAGTATCAATCTACATAACCTGAGCGAACTTTTCACGTCGTACTCTCAACGCTGAATATGAAATTTAATACAATTTAAATTAACAGTAAAAATGCTGATGCAGTTGTCACAACGATCACCGCCATCCGATAAATTTTTTCTGGAATCAGTTTCACCATCCAGATCCCAAGAAATGCGCCGATGGCAATGGCTGGCAGGGTCATAACATCCAGTATCAAGCTATCCAAATGAATGGTTTCCCATACGAAAAAGTGCAAGGGAAATTTACACACATTCAATATCAGAAAAAACCATGCCCCGGTACCGATGTAAGCATTTTTAGGTAGATGCATGGCCAGAAGATAAATGGCAAAAATGGGGCCTGCAACATTTCCAATCATGGTGGCAAAACCACCCAAAACTCCCATGCTTGCCGCAAACCACAATGTATCGGGGTAGTCACTTTTCCCTTTGGATCGGTCATTCCAAATCATCAATCCAATACATAAAAAAACAAGCACCGCCATTATTTCTTTAAACTGACTATCATTCACCAGGTTTCCGACCCAAAGTGCTAATCCTATGCCCATCAATGCCCAGGGCAGAATTTTAAACAAATAACGCCACTCCGCATGCCTTCTGTAATAGGAGACTGCAAACAAATCAGCCATGATCAATATAGGCAAAAGCACCCCTGTTGATTGTTTCCCTCCGAAGATATATGCCAGTGTAGGAACAACAATCAAGGAAACACCAGGAACCCCGGTTTTTGCCATTCCAATCATCAATCCACTCAAAGCAAGGAGGAGCCATTGTATGGCACTTAGGTCATAGTGTGAAATAATTGCCATAGTTTAGGAATAAAAATAATACCACCGATAATCGCAGCAGCGATTGCTGCAATCAAAACGGATCCTGCAGCCAGATCCTTTACCTGCTTAACCCAATACTGCCTCTCTTGTGTAAGCTGATCGCATAAGCGTTCCAATGAAGAATTGATCAACTCTGTCGCAAAGACCAATGCAATCAACAGAATAACAGCAATCCACTCCATACAGGAAATTTTTAAGAAAACAGAAAGAATAATCACCAGCATGGCGGCTGCAAGATGAATCCTTGCGTTATGCTCTTCCTTTACAAGCACAAACAGTCCACGAATTGCATGCCTGAAGCTCTTCACTCTTTTTTTTATTGAAAATGGATCCTTTGTCATTGCTTTCAGATCTCTGCAGCTATATATTTATTGTCTCACCATCAATGGCCGCTTTTGTTTCTGGGAAAACCTCTCTGGCCTGACTCACAAGAGCATCCGGCGTTTTGTATCTGGATGAAAAATGGCCTATCAGCAAGCGTTTGACCTCCGCAGATTTTGCAATTTCAGCAGCCTGTCTGGCAGACGAATGATATGTTTCGATTAACCGTTGTACATCAGCATCTCCGAATGTTGCTTCGTGGTACAATAAATCGATTCCTTTTATGTAGGGAATGATTTCATTCACCGGACGTGTATCAGTGCAATACGCGTAAGACCTGACGTGCGGGGGATCTATTGTCAATCGCTTGTTTGGAATGAGCTCCCCCGTTTCGGTGACATAATCCTCGCCGGCTTTTATCTGTAAAATATCTTTAATTGATAACTTATAATAATCGATGTAATCCTTTATGATCTTTCGTTCCAATGGCTTTTCACGAAAAAGAAATCCATAGCAGGGCACCCGATGATTTAACGGGAATGCGTGCACGGTCATAGACTTATCTTCGAAAATTAGTTCTTTTTCTGCGACTTGAACATGATGATAAATGATGTTATAGGGTAAGCCATGTCCGAAATACTTAAACAAAGGGTCCATCATTTTCTCCAACTCAGGGTGCGCATAAATATGGAGATCTGCAGTCCTCCCGAGAAGACCAAGAGTTGAAATCAATCCGGGCAAACCCAGCACATGATCTCCGTGCATATGAGAAATAAAAATATGACTGAGGCGCGAGAACTTAACTTTTGCTTTACGAAGCTGTAGCTGAGTCCCTTCTCCACAATCAATCAAAAACAACTTATCCCGCACATTTAAAAGCTGTCCGGAAGGATTTCTGTTGGATGTGGGCACCGCAGAGTTTGTACCTAATATTGTTAATTCGAATTTCATGCTATGCAAAGATAGGATTTTGATTGAGAAGTTGGGACCTGAAAGACCGGAGTCAGTAGATTGACTAACGAATTAGTGCTGTGCATTTTCATTGTGGTCAATGCGGCGTGTCAATGCCAATTTTAAATATTATGTGCTATTTTTGTATGGATTACATGTCAGATATTTATACAAGTGATATCAAATTTCTGCCCGGCGTTGGTCCGAGGAGGGCTACTGTACTTGCACAGGAAGCAGGGATTCATTCCTATGAACAGCTCTTGTATTATTTTCCTTACCGGTATATCGACAGAAGCAGGTATTACAAGATACGGGAAATCAGTTCTGCATCGTCCTACGTGCAGATTGTGGGGCGGTTCATAAAATTTGAACCCATTGGTCAGGGATACAAAAAAAGACTTGTGGGGCGCTTTGCGGATGAAACCGGCTCCATGGAGGTGGTATGGTTCAAGGGACTGAACTACATCACAAAAAACATCAAAGAAAATGTAGATTACCTGCTTTTCGGAAAGCCTTCGGAATTTGGAGGCAGGTTAAACATTGTACATCCGGATCTTGACAAATGGGAAGAGGTGCAAAAAAAACCTTTTGTGGGTGGATTACATGCCATGTACCCTACGACTGAAAAGATGAAGAGCAGCTTTATCAACTCAAAGGTCATACAGACCTTGCAAGCCAATGTATTCAATGCCATTCAGGGTAAGATCTCAGAAACACTTCCTGCCTGGCTGTTAAAGCAGTACAATCTTCCGAATCTACATACGTCGTTGCACACCATGCACTTCCCTCAGGATGTTAAATTGCTTGAACGTTCTCAACTCCGGTTAAAGTTTGAGGAATTGTTTTACATTCAGCTGAACATGCTGCGCATGAAAAACAAACGACAGGCAAGCATTCCCGGGCATGTCTTCTCGAAAGTAGGAACTTATTTAAACCACTTTTATTCAGAACGAATACCATTTGAATTAACCGGCGCACAAAAAAAAGTTATCAAAGAAATTCGGCGCGACATTGGTTCGGGAAAACAAATGAATCGCCTGTTACAGGGGGATGTTGGCAGCGGGAAGACAATGGTTGCTTTAATGGTGTTGTTAATTGCCCTGGACAATGGATTTCAGGGAGCCCTCATGGCACCCACAGAAATACTGGCGACCCAGCACTTGCGAAGCATAAGGAAGATGCTTGGGGAGATGGATGTGCGCGTTGAATTGCTGACGGGAAGTACCAAAAAAGCTGTACGTACACGATTGCATGAGCAATTAAAAACCGGTGAGTTGCAGATTCTAATCGGCACACACGCCTTGATTGAAGACACTGTTCAATTTAAAAACCTGGGACTTGTAATCATTGATGAGCAGCATCGCTTCGGTGTCGCCCAGCGTGCCCGCCTGTGGAATAAAAATACAATCCCTCCCCATGTTTTGGTGATGACAGCTACACCGATTCCAAGAACATTGGCCATGACGGTTTATGGTGATCTTGATATTTCTGTTATCGATGAACTTCCCCCAGGGCGAAAACCCATAAAAACATTTCATTTTTTTGAAAACAAACGAGCAAACATCATCCAGTTCATGAAAAATGAAATTGCTTCCGGACGGCAGATTTATGTTGTTTATCCGCTCATTCAGGAATCTGAAACACTGGATTATAAAAATTTGGAAGATGGATTCAGAGGGATGAAAGCACATTTCCCTGAACCAAACTATCAAATTTGCATGGTCCATGGAAAGATGAAACCTGCAGAAAAAGAGGCAGCCATGCAGGGATTTATGAAAGGAGAAACTCAAATCATGGTGGCAACCACGGTTATTGAAGTCGGCGTAAATGTTCCCAACGCCTCTGTGATGGTAATCGAAAGTGCTGAGCGATTTGGACTGAGTCAGCTGCACCAGCTGCGTGGGCGGGTTGGCCGGGGCGCAGATCAGGCTTACTGCGTGCTTGTATCGTCGCCAAAACTGTCGGAAGAAGGACGCACCCGACTTGAAACCATGGTTGCGACCAATGATGGGTTTGAAATTGCTGAGGCAGACATGAAACTCAGAGGCCCGGGCGATATCGAAGGCACCCAGCAAAGTGGACTTCCTTTTGACCTGAAAATTGCCAACCTTGCAAGGGATGGTCAGATTTTACAGTTTTCAAGAGACGTGGCAACTGAGATTCTTGCAAACGATCCTTTGTTGGAAGATCCACGCAACAGCGCCCTAAAAAAGCAACTCCAAAAACTCAACGCCGATAAAATTAACTGGAGCATTATCTCTTAAACAACACCGTACCATCCTTGTTTTGACACTACAAAAATGTGAATTGCACCACATTTCTTACATTTATGTCGTATCCCAGCAGAATAAAAACAACGCGGCACCTCTTTATTTATCACATAAAGAGAAACTTAGCCACTCATCGTAAATAATTGGCATGTGCATTGTTATTTGCTAATCGCAAAACAACAAGTGAATCTGAGCACATGCTATTGCACATTAATTTCAAGTAGCATCATTTGATTCATCAGGCGTTTTCTATGAACGGCAAAAATCCGTTTTACGATGTTTAACAAAAAAAGAGAGTGTTATGAAAATTGGATATCCGGCTTTGGGCACAAATGAGAAAGAGAAAATTATGCTTTCCACCGATTTTACCGCCTGCGATTTAATAGGCATTTACGACAATGACAGCGACAAAATTGAGCTCACCCATAAAGACGAATTGGACATCAGCATTACAGACTGGGTAAAGCAAAATAATATCGATGCAATCATATCACCAGACATTAAAGCCATGGCATTAAAGGTATTAAAAGGAAATGGAATAAAAGTATATCAGGCTGAAGGAAGTTTTTTGAGTCTTAACATTATACTTTTACGAAGTGAGATGCTACCCGAATTCTCAGCAGCCCAATTAGCTTCAGAATCCAGCGGAAGTTGTGGCAGCTGCAGTTCATGCAGTAGTACCGGGTGCGCTTAAGCATTTTTATCACCACGTTGCCAAGAGAAAAATTCATAAACAGTTTAATTATTTAATCATCAGAACCATGCCAACACAAGATGCCATAAATTTTATTTCTCAAGCTGCAATTGATCCTAGTTTAAGAGATGATCTTATCACCCTGGAGCGATCAGAAATATTACCGGCCCTGGAAAAAAAGGGCTACAAATTTAATTTTGAAGAGTTTGAAGACTCAGTGAATGTACTACACACCAGATGCCAGACACAGGAACAAGCTGATTTTCTGTTTGAAGTCGTCTGGTGGTTCAAGTTACTATATAATTAAAAGATACAAGATGAATACAAGATTATACCCATTGGATATTGCCCTTGAAATGGCCAAGGATGTGGAACTGGAAGTGACATATGAATACGAGGACCTTGTATTTGTAAAACACAATGCTTTCCTTTTCAGATTTAATCATGAGGATGCCAGTAAAATCCACCTGCACTTTAATGAAGAATGTGACAAGGAAGCCATTCATCAATTAAAAATAGCGCTTGGCATCTCTGCCAAAGAAAGAGGAATCAATCTTATCCATGACGTAAAATATGCATTGATAGAAGATGCCGACAGCAACAACTTTAAAATTAAGTTTATGGATGCATAAGTTTATGTGTAAATCATCCGCAAAGAGTCATCATACATTGCCAGCGCAACAGATTTAAACAATGCGTATACCTTTTGACCCTTTTCAAGTTTCAGTCGATGCACGGAATCGCTGGTGATACGGACCAGCAAATCTGTTCCCACATCTAAAAGACAAATGGCAAAATTCTTGTCAAAATAGATCTCTTTGATGCTTGCTTCCAACTGGTTCTGCATGGAGATACCTTGAATCAACTGTGTTGAGATGGTGATGTCTTCCGGACGTAAATAAGCATCTACATGATCTCCTGCTTTCAATTCCTGTTGATCGGTATGCAGATAATAAATGCAATCCGTTTCCTTCAACCGCACTTTATAGTTCATGGCAGCATCTCTGGATACAACTGTAAACTGCAAATCATTCACAAAAGAATCCTGAAACGGGATGCCCGCAAAATAACCGTGCATCAATAATTCCTGAAAGTTTCCCATGGCTTCCACTTTTCCTTTTTTTATAAGCAGCATGCGATTGGTGAGCTTAAGAATATCAGAGATATCATGACTGATCACAACCACTGGGATTTTAAAAGTATCAATGACCTTACGAATAAAATCGATGGCCTTGAACTTTAATTGTTTATCCAACGCAGAGAAAGGCTCATCTAAAAGCAGCATCCTTGGTTGAGAAAGCAGTGCCCGTCCGATGGCAACGCGTTGTTTTTCTCCCCCGGAACATTCTCCAGGCATCTGATCCAATAAGTTACCCAAACCAAGAACTTCCACCACATCCTCAAAACGAATATCCTGTTGATGGTAATCAGGCATGCCGTATTCCAGGTTCTTTCGAACCGACAAATGCGGAAACAATCGTGCCTCCTGAAAAACAATACCTATTCGACGTTTATGAGGAGGTAAAAAGAGTTTATTTCTTTTGTTTACAACCTCTTCCCCCAACAGGGAAATGGAGCCTTCCACCGGCTTTAACAATCCGGCAATCAACTGTATCAGGGTGGTTTTTCCGTGCCCCGATGCACCCCAGATGCCCGTCACCCAATCTTCGATTGTGAAACGATAGAAACCTTTGAAGTTTCCTACTTTATATTTTATGTCTACATCCAGAATTGCCATGGCAGTGTCTTTATATCTTTTTTACAAACCGTTCTGATAGATACATTGTTATAAGCGAAATAACAATAGAAACAAAAACCAATTTCATGGCCACAAATTCCTGGCCGGGAACCTGCATCGAGGTATAAATTGCTAGCGGCAAGGTTTGGGTTTTTCCGAACATGTTACCGGCAAAGGTAATTGTTGCACCAAACTCTCCCCAGCTGCGGGCAAAAGCCAGAATAAAACCACTCACAACGCCCGGCAAAGCCAGCGGCAACGAAATGGTTCGGAATACCTTCCAGCGACTCGCTCCCAGAGTTTGTGCCGCCCGTTCCAAACCCGGATCAATCATGTCGAATGCGGCTTTTATAGAACGCACAAACAATGGCATTGAAACCACCAACGAAGAAATAACGGCAGCCCAAAATGTAAATGCCAGGCCGTTTGTTCCGAGTAAATCCCACACAGGTCGCAAGAGTCCGGATTTACCAAACACATACAAAAGCAAGTACCCAATCGTAACAGGAGGGAGAACCAAAGGAAGAAATACAAAACTCTCCAGCAAACGCTTTCCATAAAATGTCTTACGGCTCAAAATCCATCCCAATCCCACTGCAACAGGAAAAGCGATCAGCACACTGATTCCTGCCACACGCAGCGACAATAATATTGCAGATATTTCAAAATCAGTAAACAATTATTGTAAGCTTTTAAAACCAAATTCCTCCAATATTTCACGCCCCTTTGCCGATTTTACGTATTGTATCAAGTCTGGAGTTTTTGATGAAGTATCAGACTTCAGATCACAAATAAAATATTTGATGGCCGGATAAACGGAATCAGGTATTTCCTGAAGCACCTGCACTTTACCATTTCTGTAAGCATCCGTTTTATATACGATCCCAGCATCGGCCTCTCCCATCTCTACCAGCTTTAAAACATGTTTTACATCACGACCATAAAGGAAATCATGCCCGTCCTTCCAAAGACCGATTTTTTCAAGTGCCATTTTTGCATAAGTACCAACGGGCACAGATGCGGGGTCACCAATTACAAAACGACTTTCTAAAGCTTCTGAAAGCGTGAACATCTTCCCTACACCTGAAATAAGCACCAATGAGTTGCCCGCCACTTCGACACAATTCTCCGACCCCACCACTTTTTTATTTACAAGAAAATCAACCCACTGTTTATTGGCAGAGAGAAAAATATCCGCGCCGGCCCCCATTTCGATCTGACGGGCAAGTGTACCTGAGGACGCAAAATTCAAACTGACATTTATTTTACTTTCCTGTTCAAAACTATCAACTAAAGCAGTCATGACTTCGGTAAGACTTGCGGCCGAAAACACGGTAATGTTTTTGCTTTGCTTTTCTGAAGAACAGGAAATGAGTCCTAAAATAAACAGAATCATCATTCCTGAACCCATTTTCGAATATAATGCACTATGTAAAAAACAGATGGATCTCATGATATTGGATTAAACGCGTTTAAATGATCGAGTTTGAATTATTACAAAACTTTTTGCCAGAAGAACATATTTGGCTGGCACTGATCAAAACCAAGACTTTTATACAAGGCACATGCCTTCACATTGTCCTCTCTGACTTCCAGATTGATACGACAGTATCCTTTCTCCTTCGCATATATGATGAGCTCGTGGAGTAATGCTTTTCCGTAACCCATTCCCCGATGTTCTTTAGAAACGATGTAATCGTGAATGTTAAGCAAATGTCTTCCCTGAAACGTGGAGTAATTCACAAAACAATTTGCCAAAGCCACAAAAGTATCTTCCACCTTTAGCAAAAATCCAATGTATGACGGATGCTTCTCCAGATCTGACAAAACCTGACCATGCAAGGCCGGATCAAATGGTTTCTTATTTCCCATCTCATCCATCATATAATCATTCAAAAGCTTAACCAGCGCAATTCTGTGATGTAGCAGTGAAAAATCAATTATCTCAAACCGGGTTGCTGCCATCTATTGATTTATATTATAATGATTTTATTAGGATTCCAGCCGTTTAACATGCTTGCGTCTGACTGTTTTTTTAGAGGCAGGAAGGTTATTATAAACCTGACAACCAACTGTTTAAACTCAGAAACAGTATGCCATCGCATACAAGTTTATAGTTTGTAACGCCAAACCTCGATGTTATACTTTGTTATCCGGGACCCCATCATACGCTCCGTAATCATCAATTGTTCTGCCGCTTTGGTCATATTTCCTTTGGTCGTCACCAGGGCTTCAATGATTAATTGTTTCTCAATCTTCTCCACCACATATGCCAGTCCACCTTTTGTTTTTGTATTTGATGAATCTGCGGTTTGCAGGGTTGGAGGTAAATTATAACTGTGAATAACCATGTCGGTAGAGAGAATACAGGCACGTTCAATTACATTTTCAAGTTCCCTGACATTACCGGGCCATGAGTAAACCATCAGCATGTTTATTGCGGTTGTTGTAATGCGTTTTATGGCTGCTCCGTTCATCTTGTTAAACTTGGTGATAAAGTGATCAACCAACATTGGCACATCGTTTCGCCTGTCTCGCAAGGGTGGCAGAAACAATGGAAACACATTGATGCGATAGTAAAAATCCTCGCGAAAAGTCCCTTCTGCAATCAGCTCCTCAAGATTTCTGTTGGTTGCACAAATAATTCGCACATCTGATTCTATGGTTTCACTTCCTCCAATACGTTCGAAAGATTTCTCCTGCATGACCCGCAACAGCTTCACCTGGGTGGTCATTGGCAAGTCACCGATTTCATCCAGAAAAATGGTCCCCCCATCGGCCATTTCAAAACGCCCCTTTCGTTGTTGATCTGCACCGGTAAATGCCCCTTTTTCGTGGCCAAACAATTCACTTTCGATTAAAGATTCCGGCAAGGCAGAGCAATTTACTTTAATAAACGGCATGTTTTCACGTAAGCTGCTACGATGAATGGCATCTGCCACCAGTTCTTTCCCACAGCCACTTTCACCCCTGATCAACACTGTTGAGATGGTGGGAGCCACCATGTCGATCAAAGTATATACGTCGCGCATCCGGGATGAATTCCCGATCATATTTGAAGGCGTCTTTTCCGTGCCAACCCGTTCCTGCAGAGCGCGATTTTCCTTTTTCAAACCCTCAATCTCTGTCATGCGTTCCTGGCGCACCTGCACAGCCTGTGCAATGATGGAACCGACGATGGAAATGATTCGTTTGCTCTCTTCGATGGTAATCTTAGGGTTAAATTTCCGTGTCATTGAAAGTGCGCCAGCCACCTTTCCATCCAACATAACCGGCACACAGATAAATGTTAATTCCTGCCCATCAACCTTCAGATCCTGTTTTGTTTTATTCAGAAACAGCCTTGATTTGGATATTTCTTCAACAACCACCGGCATTGCCGTCTCTACCACGCGACCAATGATTCCTTCCCCAAGCTTGTATTTTCCTCTGGAGAGCTGTGCAGGACTTAAGCCATGCGCAACCTCGATAAATATTTTCGAATTTTCCTGCTCCAAAACGGTCAGAAAAGAACTCTCCGCATCCAGATATTCACAAACCTTTTTTAATATCAAAGGTAATTCTGAAGTTACATCCCTGCTTCGCATTAATTGTGTAGAGATATCAAAGAGCAAGGTTAACTCCTTGTATCCATAACACCCTTCGTGCGTTTTCTCACATTTTATCAATTCCATTGCCAAAATTATGTCCAAATAATCCGGTACAAATTTAGCATTTTACAACCTTATTTTTCAATAAAATGTATTTTTATTCATTTTAAATAGCATTATCTTACTTTATGGCAGCACATTCGAGCTATTTACATAAATACGACACCTTTCAATAAGATTCTTTTAATTTAAATTACATTTTACTATTTCTCTGATTTGAGTTACCGAATTCACCATTCGCTTTAGTTCCTCAGAGCTTGCTTGTCTTGATGGGATTGCATCAAGGGCACACCAGGTATGAAACCGATTCATGAATCGTGCCTCGTTCAGAAGTTCCTCACTTACTTCAATGTATTTGCTGGCTGTCTTCAACATGGCAGAAATGGAACCATGTTCCACACTTTCGTTGTTTTTTAACAGGATGGAAGTGAGCAAGGCTTCCGCTGACAGGCAAATAAGGTTATAAACAACATCCGAACCCAGCTTGAGGGTATCCAGATCCATCTTTATTAACTTCGAATAAAAACTTTCACCTTCTTTGTATACTGACATAATCTGATCCATAATGTTTTCTTTTAAATTAAAATAAATTGTAAGCCAAGAACCAGGGCTTCTGGTTTGTGATCTGACAGGTTGATATTATAAAACGACTCATCGGCGCTACAGGTATAATGCAATGACACCTTCACCACATTGGCACTGGCATAAAAATCAAAGCCGACATCAAAATAAGATGAAGTTCCTGACTTCAAACCAAACGGATTGGAATCAAAATCATAAAAAGTAAACATCAGGGATGCTTCACAGCGCCTGGCATTGGATATTTCCTCATTGTAACTTATTCGTACAAATCCCGTATTCCCTTTAAAAACGTCGTCATCTATCATTCTAGTCATCCTGGAATACTCTGCAGAAGCCTTTAAACCTTTCAGGTTCCCAATAAGATCCAGGCCATAAGACATATTTGCATCAAAGTCCTGAGTCTCTCCCTGATAAGAGCCATTGATGCCAATCACCAGGGCATTGTGTTCAGCCGACAGAATCGACTTTTTCTTATAGCGATATGGCATTTTTTTACCAAGCCCCAGATTGAATCTTCCGGCAAGCAGTTCCGCTAAACTGTTCTCATTATGAACATCTTTCCCGGCCTGAATAAGAGATGCATTGTATTCGTACCAATGATGATCTCCTCCGAAAACACCACCAACATTTACCATGGGAGAAATACCATTGCTCTTTCCCGTGACAAAATTTCTTAGAAATGTTGAAGACTTTGCCTTTTCAAGGGAAGGAATGAACCAGGGTTTAGTCATGACCTCACGGCTCAATTGCGGCAATGTATAACCGCTGGTTATCACCAGGATGTTTTTATCGCTTAAAGGCTTCCAGGATAAATACATGTCCCACAAGCCTACATTGGCATCACTTAAACTTCCTGAAGGGATCGCCCACTGGTCTTTTCCCGTATTATCAAATTCCAGACACGTGCTAAATGCCCAGGTATTTCCAAGTGTGATTCCCATCCCCACTCTTCCTCTTCGAATATAAGTTGAGACATCGTCTGCAGATACAGCATTCCATAGCTGCGTTTTAAGAAATGGTTTAAATACAACTTCCGGTTGCGTTGCAAGTGAAAAAAGTGAACAAGCCATATACAGGCAACATGAAATTAAAAATCGATACATAATCCCTCATTTTAATTACAATTGCTGGTAAGCCTGAAGCAAATGACCGTCACTTAGCGCTGATTTTGTTTTATGCGCCATTGATTTTATGTGGCTCATGATCATCATCAACTGAATTGAGCTTAAATTTATTCCCTTGTCCTTAAAAAAATGTTCAATAGATGCTTTCCCAGAATGTTTTCCAAACACAAACCGATTGTTCTTTTTCCCGATGATGGCCTCGTCAAAAGGCTGATAGGACATTTTATTTTTAATCAGGCAATGGGTATGAATTCCTGACTCATGTGAAAATGCATTTTCTCCCACAATGGGTTTTGATGCCTGAAGCGTCATCCCTGAGTGTCGTTCAACAAGTTTGGATAAATTGTTGATTGTTGAAATATCATATTCATTCCCGATCTCAGCCTGATGCATGGCAATAATTAATTCTTCGAGAGACGCATTCCCCGCTCGTTCGCCCAAACCATTAACGGTGCAACTCACCCCTGTTGCTCCTGACATTAAGGCTGTCAGAGCATTGGCTGTTGCCATCCCCATGTCATTGTGTGGATGAAACTCAAAGTCGGTTTCAGGAAACTCAGACGACAATTGTTCAAACAGCGTTTTTACCGACATAGGATTCATTATTCCAACAGTATCGGCGATGCGAATCCGATCAACCCCCAAATCAATGGCTTTAGAGCAAAATTTACACAGAAAGGCATACTCTGCTCTTGATGCATCCTGTGCTCCAACATATACAAAATCGAATAAACTTTTTGCTTTGCCAATCAACTCCGTCATTTGGTTATACACCCAGGCGAAATCTTTTTCCATGGCTGCAAGCAGAACCTGAGATACAGGAAATGAAATATTTACAGCATCCACACCTACCTGGTGAGCAGCTTCAATGTCTGATGCTACAGCCCGACACCAGGCGATAGTTTTAAATCCGGCATTCAAGGCTACAATTGACTGCATGTCAAATATCTCCTCCTTTCCCATGGCAGGCGTCCCAATCTCCAATTCCTCAACACCCAGTTTATCCAGTTCCTTTGCAATCTCCAGCTTATCCGGTTTAAAGAAAACCACGCCAGGTGCCTGTTCTCCATCTCTCAGAGTGGTATCAACGATGTATTTTTTATTTTTTGCCATAACATTCAAATATTAAAGTGAATCAGGATTTTCAACACAAATCAGAATATGAGCAAAACGTGAGTGACTCAGGGTAGATGCTGACAGGTCGACACTCAGGCCGACCTGCCCTGGCTTGTTAGTCGGCAATCAGGTATTCTTCAACAGCTTCCCCTTCTTCAAGTGCATCCAATATTTCATCAATGCGTTCTTCGGTAATGCCGCCATACCATAGGTTGTTTGGTTGAATCACCATAACAGGTCCCTGTGCACATACATTGAGACATGCTGTTGATGTGACTGCAGCATCGATTCCTCGATCTGAACACTCTTCAACAATGTATGGAATGAAGTCTGTTGCTCCGTTTTTATTACAATAACCTTGTGCATCACCTGCCACCCTGTATGAGTTGCACACTAAAATTTGAAATTCCGGTTTTTTCATGATAGTTTGCTTTTTGCTTTATTAATTGTTCTTTTTGTTTTCTTCCAATAAGGTGCTTTTTATTTGAAAATAGGGATAAGTTTCGGAGAGACGGGTCTTAACGATCTCTTCCTATCGCCCATTTCTCCTGTTTCTTGCACCGAACGAAAGACCGTTGATGCCCCTAAGGGAAGGTCAACCACATCCTGTTCCTGTGCCACTACATTCGCTTCCACATTCAAAAGCATCCCGTTTCTTCATTGTTTTAAGTTCTTTACCTTTAAATACGGCATCTAAACCATCGTCAATCAGGCCTGTCATTTCAATGATTTCGATACCCGACTTACTCAGATACTGATAGGGTGTAGAACCAGCTCCTCCGACCAAAACAGCTCTGCAGTCAGATAAAACATCAGCCATGTCAGCCCAACGTTTTGCACCGCCGCCTTTTGCGGGCGCCTGTCGTTGTTTCTTCATTTTATAACCTGCAGATGTTTCTTCAAAAATATAGAAGTCACGGGCTTCCCCCAGGTGTTGATTCACCAACATCCCTTCGTAGGAGGCCACAGCCACATACTTGCGCTCCTCTTGTATTCGGGGTTTCATGGCAAAGTCACGAATCATTTGTTTCGCTTCTTCAATGTCTTGTCCCAGCAATCCTGCGGCATCCGCCCTGCACCTTGCACAATGCGTCATCGGTTTGATGTAAGTTCCGATCATCTTCCGCAAATCCTTCATCAATTCCTTGCTTGGCTCCTCTTCATCTTCAAACATTGTATCTTTCACAGGATACAGGGGAATCAGGTTCATTGTATCTGCCCCCATTTCACTCACACGCTGGGCAATTTCAGGGATGTGAATCTCGTTGATCCCTGGCATTACAATGGTGTTTATTTTTACCGTTATTCCTTTATCCTTGAGCAGCTTCACAGCCTCAAGTTGTTTTTCAAGCAACAACTCCGCCCCTTGTTTACCTCTGAAAATTTGCTTACCATTCCGCACCCAGCTGTACACGGGTTCTGTTACATCTGTGTCTATCCCATTTATGGTAATGGTAACATGATCCACCCCCAGTTCGGCCAATTCATCCACATAGGGAGAAATATTTAAACCATTGCTGGAGAGACAGGCGATCATTTGGGGGGTTTCCTCTTTCATCAAACGGATGGTCTCCATGGTACTGTCCGGGGTGGCAAAGGGATCCCCAGGACCTGCGATACCGGCCACTGTGATATTTGGGTGCTTTTCAGTCAGTGCCTTTAAATAATCCACCGCCTGACGCGGTGTCAAAACTGAAGAGGTAACACCCGGACGAGATTCGTTCACACAATCGTAACTTCGATTGCAATAATTACACTGTATATTGCATTTTGGCGCTACCGGTAAATGTACTCTCCCGTACTTTCCTTTAGCTTCTACGTTGAAACATGGGTGTTTAGCGTTCATATTTTTGTGTTTTTAGGAGACAGTTCAAAATCTGTCTGTTTTCTAATTTGAGACGGCGCTCAATCCGCCTTTACATATATTTATACCCAACCGGGCTAATGTCCTGTTTTCTTTCGATAATTGCATTGACAATCAGGTCGAAAAGGTTATTGGTTCCACGATAACCCAGATGTAAAATTCGTTGTCCTCCCACCCTGTCATGCACCGGAAATCCAACACGCACCATGGGAATCTTCAATTCTCTTGCGATGTAATACCCCTTACTGTGTCCAACAATCAGATCTGGATTCATGCTTCGTGCATATTCGGCCATCTCTTCAAAATCTCCGCCTGCCAGAATGGTGCTGTTTTCCGTTCCCTTGTATTCACGGATTCGCATCTCAAAAAGCTTGCTTTCGCCACCTGTTGCTATGATGATGGGCTCAATGCCAATTTCTGTAAGGAAACCGACCATGGCAATTACAAAATCCTCTTCGCCATACACCATCGCTTTCTTACCAAAGATGTATTTGTGACCATCAATATAAGCATCAACCAAACGCCCGCGTTCTTTTATCACTTCGGCCGGCAGTTCATTTCCGGATATTTTTTTAAGTGCATCAAAAAAGATGTCGCTGTTGTCAACCCCAATTGGGAAAGGCACTTTCATGCCGGGAACAGAGAAGTCCTTCTCAAGAATATCACAGGCTGATGTCACAGAATTATCTCCGGAGACACGGCCTGCCAGACGGCCTTTGTTTAATACTTCTCCAAACTGAATGAAGGCCTTGGCACTTCCTGCTTCTTCTATTTCTTGAATGGTGGTGCCACCATCCGGCAAGAGCTTGTACTCATCCCAGTGTGGATTATCCATGGTTTCTGAATAGTCGGGAATCAGCACAAATGGCATTGCCATGCTGTTCATTACTTCCTTTAAATAGCGTAAGTCTGCCGGCGACATAAAACCTGCCAACAAGACTGTTTTGTCATTTGGGGTTCCGGTTTTCGCAAATTGTTT
>JBFHER010000016.1:0-27152 GCA_041584055.1 Bacteroidales bacterium | reverse complement strand
TCAACAGGCATATACAAACACCTGGAGCATGGCATCATGAACGATGGTTGGTGGTACGAGTGTGCCGTTGGTTACAACACGTGGGTGGCGACAGAGTTCTCCGAAATAGCCCTCGCCTTACAACCCTGGGGAATCAACTTCAAAGATCGTCAATTCCCGCTGGGCACATCAAAACATTTTTCATTGTTGGCCAGTCGCCGAAAAAGTGGCATCATGGGCATGGAATTTGAAAAATGGGGAAAAATAGAACGCAATAGCATTGGCATCAAAGACATGTGGGATGCCTCCATTCCTTTTATGGATTTTCGTGGCGTACTGCTAGCTGTTAACGATGCCCTTGAAGGGAAACTCTCAGGTAAATCATACGAATTGGCCTATTACCTCTACCGGGATCCGGAATATGCTGCAATTATTAACCGGGATAAAGACCGGGATGTCTTGTATGGCGTCCCCAATTTACCGGATGTAAGCTCTGAAAAAATGAAGCAATCAGCCTATGCAGACAACATGGGGATTGTGCAGTTGCGTTCTCAAACCAAAGATCGCGAACAGCGCGAACAAATTCAGGCAGCACTTCATTATGGGTCTCACGGTGGTTATCATGGTCATTTCGACCGCACAAACATGGTGAGCATGATGCGCTACGGTCGCAGTTTTTATGGCACATTGATGTATTGGTATGGCTATAGCAGTTATCTGTATAAATTTTTAAAACAAACATCCATCAATAAGAATATGGTGGTTGTGGATGAGAAGATGCAACAGCCAGTCGAAAATTACCGCACCTTATTTCATACAGGGGAAATGATGCAGGCAACCGTGGTGGAAACCAATTCTCGTTGGAGTTATCCACCTTATGGTGGGGGACATAACCTTGAAAAGGACACATGGAAGGAAGCCAGAAGTATTTACATCCCTGAGGATGCACCTGAATATGGGGAATGTACCGATTTTACTGAACCCGTGATGCAGCGACGCTTAATGCTGGTAATGGACGATTATGTGGTGTTAGCCGATTATCTGAACGCTGAAAAAGAACATCAATTCGACTGGATGTTCAATGCAAAAGGTTTCAAAGGCATCGAGGTAGATAAAAAGGAATACCTACGCCATACCAATCAAATGAGTACCGACCCTTTGAGTAGCGCACAATTTGTAACTGATTGTAACTGGTGGAACACCGAAGGTACCTCACGCACCAAATTTGAAATGTGCTGGGGCGAAGGCTGTGATAATGGCGGCGTTCGTCTGCCTCATAGTTTGGATGGACCGCTTAAAATTGATGTGTTCAATGCATGGCCTAAAAAGAAAGACATAATGATTGCCGGATCCAACGAGAGTTTTTATGTAAACAAACACCTTTGGTACGAAGTAATCGCCGATGGCAATGCCGTTGTTAGAGACAGCACCGGTGCGTGGATTTTGGGAAGCAAAAAAATATCGGTGGATATAAGCGGATCAAAACAGCTGGTTCTTACCACCAAAACACCGGGAAAGTACAATAACAACACGATTTTCTGGGGCAATGCAAAAGTGATTCTAAAAGATGGTTCCGAGGTATTCCTTGCATCACTTCCTGCAAAATTCGAAAATATATTGCTTCCCGAACAAAAAGGATTGGACTATTACGGAGGGCCCGTTAAAATTCAGGGCGAACTGTTAGAGAATTCAATCCCTGGCATGCCAACTAGCAATAAGCTTACAGGACGCATTTCTGTGGATCTTTCGGGCCTGGATGTGGCCAGATTTGAAGCTAAAATTGGGAGTGATTATCCCATGGGAGATGAAGCCTCAAGATTAAAAACAATGGCGGTTCGCAGCCATGGCACAAATGCAAGGTATTTGTCGGTCGTGGAGCCTTATGAAACCAAATCAATGATTAAATCGGTAACTGCAGAGAGTGCCAATGATTTGCTTGTAGAATTGACTGACGGGCGAACACAAATGATACATATCTCTGGTTTAGACGGTGATGGGAAGAACGTTGTCGTAAGTGTCAAAGAATATGTTAAAGGAGAATTAGTAAGAATGGAGGAAAATTAATATGAGAATTGAAAATTTAAAAAATCGGGTGAAGTTGAGTCTGCTGGCCTTTGCACTTTTTTTAAGTGCATACGGACAAGCACAGTTGAAAAAAGAAATTGGGAATGCTGATTTTTCAGATTGGTCGGGCATGTCAAAAACAGAAGAAGCACTTGCCACCTTCAAAAATGGAAAAACATTAATTTATAAATATCCGGAAAGCAAAAATTCAGCCAAGGGTTTTAGAGAGTATTTCAGTGGATGTGATTGGAGCGTTTACAGCGGATTGTCCTTCGATATTTATCAAAAGAATGAATCTGGTGCTGAAATCGAAATAGCCTTTAAAGTAAATGCTGAAAACACAAGAAAACTTAAGCCCCAATCCAATGCAGTAGCACAACTGCATGGCAGTGGATGGCAGAATGTCTATGTGCCATGGTCCATGTTTAATCTGCCACAGGGGCAAAGAGGTGCTTTGCAAGGTGTTGGTGAGTTGAATATAACAGTCAATTCTGATGATAACAAAATGCTTCAAATTAGAAATGTCGTTTTGACAAAAGGCAAATTAATTTCTTTGGAAGCGCCAATTCAAGGCAAAGCCAATGAGGCAGGAGAAAAGGTTGAATATGCAATCGAACTTGGAAATACCTCGGGTAAAACTCAAAAGGTACAATTACTTTTTACAAAAGTGGGATGGGAATCAATGCAAACGAGTGTTATTCCATCAGCTGTTGAACTTGCTCCGGGTGAAATAAAACAGTGTCTTGTTGAAGTTAGCATTCCTGCTTCTTTGCCACAAGGGGTGCGGGAAAAGCAAATCCTAAAGGCCATCCCAAATGGTGATGGGAGTGCGGTTCAAACAATTGAATTTACAACTTCGGTTAAAGTGCCATCTCCATTTATGGTTCATACGGAAGAAAACTGGCAAATTGTAAAAAATAAGATTGATTCATACGATTGGGCAAAACACAGCTTAGCCGAATACGAATCCAGGGCCCAAAAGTGGAATGTGCCTGAAATTGCTAGAGAGCTTCCGTCTATGAATACCTACATGGGACAACATCTGTTTCATAGCAACGAAGGGGGAAATCTAATGAATTGTGCCATTGCGTATCGCTTAACCGGGAAAAAGGAATATGCCGGAAAATGTGTTGATTTTATACGCAAACTTGTTGACCCTGAAACCGGATATCCAACCACATTAAGGGTGAATCAGAATAATTTTGTAAAAGAAGGCGGGATTTTTCAGGATGTTGCCCGAAGTTATGACATGATACTGGATTGTGGTTTGCTTACGGATGAAGACCATGAACTGGTTGAAAAGACTTTCCGCTTGTTCATCGAAACGGTTCAGTTGGGGAACGATGAAGGAGGAATTGGCAATTGGGATTTAAGCGAACTGGCAGGTGCATTTTACTGTGCACTTGTAATTCAGGATTGGCATTTAGTTGATTGGACTTTGAATTCACCATCAGGAATTATAGGACAATTGGTACATGGTGTAATGAGTGATGGATGGTGGTACGAATGTTCGGTTGGTTACAACCTCTGGTGTTCAACCATGTTTTCAGAAGTTGCCATTGCAATGCAACCCTGGGGTATAAATATGGTGAATGAAAAGTTCCCGATAGGAACCACTCCTTATTATTCTTTGTTGCCGGAACGCATGCAACCCGGCCTGTTTGGGATGGATTTTAACAAGTGGGGGGCAATGCACAAACCTGATATTTGTATCAAGGACATGTGGGATGCACTCATTCCGTTCCTCGATTACCGGGGGGTCATGTTTGCGGTGAACGATGCGCAAGAATCACTTGTGACCGGAGAACCTTATGAATTAGCCTATTACTTGTATGGCGACCCTGAGTATGCTTCAGTAATTAAACGTGGAGACAAAAGAAATTTACTCTACGGTGTTCCTGATTTGCCCGAGATTGAATCAGAAAAAAATAAACAATCGGCTTATGCCGATAACATGGGGATTGTTCAGCTGCGTTCTCAAAGCAAAGGAAGAAACCAACGAGAACAAATTCAAGCCGCACTACACTATGGTACACATGGTGGCTATCATGGTCATTTCGATAGAACTAACTTTTTAAGCATGATGCGTTACGGGCGCAGTTTTTACAACCCGGAAATGATTTGGTACGGCTATCAGAGCTACAATTATAAGTTTTTAGTGCAGACCTCAATGACCAAAAATATGGTGGTGGTCGATCAGAAAATGCAGGAGCCAACGGAGAGTTTCCGTACCATGTTCTATACCGGCGAAATGATGCAGGCAACGGCTGTTGAAACCAATTCACGTTGGAGCAATCCACCCTATGGAGGGATGATTTATGGCGACAAGGCAGATTATACCTTTGCTCAGAAAGCCTGGGAAGAAGGACGTTCGCTTTACATCCCGGATGATGCTCCGGAATACGGCAAGGTAAGTGATTTTACTGAGCCGGTGCTTCAACGTCGTTTGATGCTTATGATGGACGACTATGTGGTATTAGCCGATTATATTCAGGCAGAAGAAGAACATACCTATGACTGGCTTTTCCACATGAAAGGCTTGAAAGAAATCACGGCACCTGAAAAAGAATTTCTACGTCACGATAAGCAGCTAAGTTCGAACCCACTTGGAGCAGCCCAGTTTTTTACCGATGTAAATTGGTATAGAACAGAAGGGACAAGCAGAACAAGTTTTGAAATGTGCTTTGGTAAGGGCTGCGATAATCAAGGGACGCGCGCGCCAAACAGTGAAGATGGTCCCTTAAAAATGGACATCTTTAACGCATGGCCTTCAAAGAATGAAATTGCAGTGGCAACCGTTCCTGAATCACATTCTGTAAACAAACAATTGTGGTTTGATGTCGAAGCAGATGGCACAAGCTTGTTAAACGACAGCACTGGTGCCTGGATTTTAGGGAGCAAAGAAATATCACTTAATCTTAAGGGTAAAAAGAAAATCGTGCTTCGCACAAAACTGGGCGGGAAGCCAAATAATAACAGCATCTTCTGGGGAAATGCCAAACTTGTTTTGAACGACGGTTCCGAAGTCTACCTTTCGTCACTAAATGCTTCCTATGAGAATGTCATCAAGACAAAATCAAACGATGTGGATTACGATGGAGGTCCGGTGAAAATTGGTGGTGCTCTGATGACGCATTCAATTCCCGGAATGCCGGATAATTTTAAGGAAGAAGCCTCCATAACATTTGATATTGCAGGGATGGATGTTGTGCGTTTCGAAGCCATAATCGGGAGCGACTTCCCATTGGGTGATGAAACGGCGCGCCGTAAAACCATTAACGTTCGAAGCAAAGGAAAGAAAGCACGTTTCTTATCGGTAATTGAACCCTATGAATCAGAATCTATGATTAAATCCGTAACTGCAGAGAGTGCCAGTGATTTGCTTGTTGAATTGTCTGATGGGCGAACACAAAGGATACATATTTCTGGTTTAGAGGGTGATGGAAAGAAAATTGAAGTGAGCACCAGAGAATTTGTAAACGGAAAATTGGTGCGATCTGAAACGTCATCAAAATAAGGTGTTTTAAAGCTGTGTTGTATTGAAAACGGCAACTTCATTAATGGCTGGAAGCAGTACCATTTTAACTTAGAAATGCCGTGGTATAAAATGATGAAACAGGTATATGACTTAAGAAGTAAGATATATTTCAAATGACAAACAATTCATCCAGAAGGAGATTTATTAAAAAATCATCTGCGGTAGCAGCGGGACTGGCTTTTGGCTTATCGCAACTGAATGCTGCCCGACTGGGTGAATTAATAAAAGAGAACGTTCCCATCAATTGGCGCAGAAAAGGAAGAAAAGTCGCATTTAAATTGTCTATTCCTGCGACGATTTCAAACGTGGAAGTGCGGCTGTATAGCAATGCAAACAATTACATTTTCGAGTACGATGATGTGTCTCCGCATGCCCCACGAGTGGTGAACGAACAGACAAAAGCCGTATGGATGGCGGACTTTGACGAGGCAACGAAGGCACGAAAAAAATCAAGTAGGGAACAGCGATTCCCTGTGGTTGATGTGGCCCTGAAACCAGACATGTCAGCAGTGATTGAAATGGATGTGAAGGAGCCAGGAGTTTACAACATTAACGACCATGGATTGGCTTCGGTGACAAATGTTATCCGTATTCCTTACATGCGGCTTGAACATTGGGGGAATTCCCTGGTGCTGGATCCTAAGTCGAATTCAATAAAACGGTTTTACATCGCCTCAAATATGGAGGTGGATCATGCACAACTAAGTTTCGATTTTGAAACCCTTCGAGACGACTGGTCAGGTTTAATTTCTGTACATAATGCCCATACCAAAGAACTCCTTGCAAGTGGAGAGGTTTCCCGGGAGCTTTCTTTGCCTGAAGTATCAACAGGGAGCGGCGTGAGCAGGCAACGCATGATCGAGTCACTTTCCTGGGCAACAAAATTCATACTTGATTGTGAAAATACTGATACAAACAGTGAAGCTTTTGGTGGAGAATATCTCTTATACGATCTGAGCGCCAGAACCCGTTTACGTCCTTTTTGGTCATGGGCCTGGGGACCATCGGCAAAAATGCTGTTGGCAGCAGCTGCCATAAAAGGCGTGGATGCAGGCCAAAACAGGAAACGTTTAAAACAAAGGGCCATCGATCTTATGGATGTCACCCTGAATTTACAAGTGCTTAATCCATCCAGTCCTGCTTATGGGATTATTAAAACAAGTGCGCACGAAGCGAGTACGGTGGATAGCTTGTTTCTTGCAGGCTGGGGATGGATGCCGCTGTACAAAGAAACCGGAAATCCTAAATACATTGATGCGGGAAGGAAATTGGCTGATGCGGCCAACAGACTCATGGATGAGCACAAGGATGTTTTGATCCCGCAGGCATACCTTTTTGAGGATAAAAAATGGAAAGACATCATGAGCTTTGAGAGTTCCATGGGTCTACCCGGATTGGCAGGACTCTATCTGGTAACAGGAGATGAATATTATAAAAAAACAACCATCAGGCTGGCTGACCTTTTAATAAGAGCCTTTGAGCAAAGCAACGGTCTATGGGGTGTGTTTTACTATCAAAAAACACAGCAAACAAGTCCGGTCAACTATTGGACAAAAGCTTTTGGTTACATTGTGGATGGACTGATAGAAGCACATAAAGCCGCCCCTGAACAAGGGTATCTAGAAAAAGCACTGGTCATTGCAGAGCAGGTGTTAAAAACTCAGGCAAATGATGGTTCGTTATCGGTTCGCTTCGACCGTTCTTCTGAATTTGTTGGTGTGGGGGACAAAGCCACAGCACTTTGGGGCGGTTTATATATCCGTTTGTATAAAATGACCCGTGATAAACGCTATTACACCGCAGGAATGAAAGCAATTGAATGGTGTATGGACTATCAGTATTTTGGGGATGATTCCCTTGCTCGTGGTGGGATTGTTGGACGTTCCTGGCCCTCAGGAATTAATTTCCGCCATTGGTTCGATGTGGTGGTAACTTATACTGTATCGTTTTTTGGCAATGCTCTTGCTGAGGCCTTAAGTCTGGATGAATGGAATTAAAAATATAAAATGATGTTAAAAACATGTTTCTTTAGCTTTCTGAGTTTGCTGCTCTTTTCAATGCCATTGTTATCCAAAGAAAAGCCGGATAAGATTGAATTATTGATCGTGGATGGTTTTAGTAATCACGATTGGAAACAGACCACCCGTGTGCTTACGCAGATTCTGGAAGGAAGTGAGCTTTTTAATGTTGCTGTTTCAACATCACCCTCCACACCCGATGATGAAAACTGGAAGTGCTGGAATCCTGATTTTTCGAAATACGATGTGGTGTTATTGAACTGCAATAACATTGGAAACAAGGAGCTCAAATGGCCTGAAAAAGTGGAAAAGAACCTTGAAACCTATGTTAAAAATGGAGGCGGATTATACATTCATCACTCGGCGAACAATGCCTTTGCGCATTGGAAAGAATACAATCAGATGATTGGCCTTGGTTGGAGAAAAGCAGAAGAAGGGGTAGCCGTTCAGGTGTCTGATAACAATGAGATCATCCGAATCCCCATGGGCGAAGGCAAAGCTACCTATCATGGACCGCGAAACGATGAGGTGATTTACATTCTGAATGAACATCCCATCAACCACGGATTTCCGAAAGCCTGGCTTACGCCCGATATGGAACTGTATAAATTTGCGCGGGGCCCGGCCGAAAAGCTAAAGGTTCTGTCCTATGCCATTGATGATGAAACGGGCATTAAGTGGCCCGCGGAATGGACGGTCGCCTATGGTAAAGGAAACGTCTATAACTCCAGCATGGGGCATTTATGGAAGGGGGATGTTTACCCTGAAAGTTATCAGTGCGTTGGTTATCAGACCACTATAATTCGTGCGGCCGAATGGTTGGCAAAAGGAAAAACGACCTACCCGGTGCCCGCTGATTTTCCAACCGAAACACAAAAAAGCATGAGAACAGAAATGCAAGGAAAATTACTTGATTAAAGAGGAAAAATCTATTGATCTAAGATATTTTACACCGAAAATAAAATGGAAAAAACATTCAATCAAAACTAAATTAAACGTGCACACCATGAAAAAAATGCAAACAATTCTCATCTTCCTGTCCCTGTTCCTTATATTAGGATGTCAGGAAAAGTCAACAGTTGTGAAACTTTATGCTGATAAGGAGGTCCTGGATGAACTTACGTATGCGCTTGGAAAACTGGACGCACAGCTGTCAGCAACCGGTGGGAATGTTTCAATTGCCACCAACGCCAGTGAAGCGAATCTGAAGCTGGAACTGTTGCCACAGTCCGACACGGATTCAGAAAAAAATGATGGCTACAAATTATCCCAAACGGATGGAATATGGATCTTGCGTTCGGAGTGTGTCCGGGGTTTATTGTATGGACTTTTGGATATGAAAGAACAATTGTCAGAGGGGGCTTCATGGTCACAACTGAAAGAAAAATCAATCACTGCCCATCATGACTTCAGGGCCATCAAGTTCAACCTGCCCTGGTATTCGTACCGCGAAGGAGAAAACCTATCGGTACACATGGAAACCTGCAAAGACCTGGCTTTCTGGGAGTCGTTTCTTGAAATGATGGTTGAAAATAAATTCAATGCACTTACCCTATGGAACATGCACCCCTACATGTACATGGTGAAATCAAAATCATACCCCAAAGCATCGCCCTTTAGTGATGAAGAAATGGCGGAGTGGGAAGTGTTCTGGACAAGCCTTTTTAAAATGGCAAAAGACAGGGGCATTGATACATATGTGGTGAACTGGAACATCTTTTTGCCAAAAACGTTTATGCAGGAATATGGCATTGAAGATTACGATGCAAAAGATGTGGGTTATCATTATGGGGTAGGGGTAACCAATAAAGATGTAGAGAATTACATGCGAGAAGTGGTAACCCTCACGCTCAATAAATACAAGGATCTGACAGGCATTGGCCTTACCCTGGGTGAACGCATGGGAGGCATGACTTCGGAAGAACGAAGAGATTGGGCAGACCGTACAATTATTGCAGGATTAAAGGCAGCAGACAGGAAAGCGAGGTTAATTTACAGGGCGCCACTGTCCGCAGGAAAAGAAAGTTATGGTACCGTAAGCGTATCTGCTGAAAAAGTGACACGCAACGCCATTGAAAATATGGGTATGGATGATGATGTATGGATTGAGTTTAAATTCAACTGGTCGCATGCCCATTCATCGCCTAAACTGTCCATTGTGCATGGCGGGATGTTAACCGATACCTATTGGACACCATACTCAGAGAAATACAAAGCCGTATGGACCATGCGCAATGAAGATTTTTTTGTTTTGCGTTGGGGCGATCCGGATTTCATTCGCAGTTTCCTAACACTGAACAGTCAAAAATATGTTGGTGGCTGCATCATTGGATCAGAAACGTATATTCCTGCCAAAGATTACATCACGAAAGAGGCAAATCGCACCTGGGACTATGCATTTGAACGGCAGTGGCTTTTTTACAAGGTCTGGGGAAATTTATTATACAACAGTAAAACGGAGGATCGCTATTTTGCACAATCAATAGCGGATAAGTTTGGCCTCGAAAGCGGCAGTGATTTGTTAGAGGCCTGGAAACTGGCGTCAAAAAATCCCAATCGTCTGGCATCCTTTTTTGGAAGTACCTGGGATGCCACCATTTACTCTGAAGGTTTCACAACGAATGGCGGTCAATTCATCGATATCGATAAGTTTATATCTAGAAATGTTCTGGATTCATCCTATGTAAACATTGCAGATTTTGTTGCAGGTACATATAGCAAAGCAACTCAGATAACACCTCCTGAACTTGCTGATGAAGCAGAAAAACAATCCGCCCGGATTCTTGAAATCGTAAAGACACAAAGAGAGAACGGTGCATCTCCTGAATTGGAAATCGAACTCGCAGACCTGGAGTTTTGGGCCAACTATGGATTGTATTTTGCTTCCAAGGTTCGGGGTGGAATTGCATTGGAACAGTACAGGAAAGGAAAAATTGACACCAATGAAAAAGCGGTAACAGACCTTGAAACCAGTAAAATCTATTGGCAAAAAATGGTCGCACTGGCTGAAAAATACAATGTGGCAGTTATGCCTTATCAGTTTGATAAAGAATTTTCCTGGAGAAAACATTTGAAAGATGTGGATGAGGACATTGCTGTGGCCAAAAGTGCTGTAAAAGAATGAATCAGATAAATTTAAAACCAAGATGAAATCAATAACGACGTTTCTTTCTCTGTGTTTGTTTGCTTGCCTGATGCTTCCATTTATGCAAGCGGTGCATGCACAGAAAGACTGCATCCCTTTAAACTCTGAACGAATCTACAGGGTTTGGGATGATCAGCCGGCACCAAACCGTGGTGGCGATTTTAACATCACAAAAGCACGTGGGTATCCTTATGATGAGGATTGGGAGTTGCGCTCTTACCCGATAGGGAATGGTTTCATGGGGGCCAATATTTTTGGAAGGACAGATACGGAACGAATTCAGCTGACTGAGAAAACCCTGGCCAACGAAGGACTTTATGGCATTGGTGGACTCACCAGTTTTGCTGAAATCAACATTGAATTCAAGCATGATCATCCACACAACTACAGCCGTTCCATCAACATCAATGAAGCCATTGCTTATGTGAACTATGTTCATGATGGAGTTGCCTATACAAGGGAGCATTTCATGAGCTATCCTGACAATATATTTGTTATAAAACTGAGTGCTGATAAAAAGGGTAAAATCTCTTTTGTACTGAAGCCTGAAATCCCTTACCTCAGAGATTCATCACAGAAAAATACAAGAACAGGTGCAATGAAAGCTGATAACGATCTGATTACCTTGTCGGGTTTTATTGATCATTTTAGCATGAATTACGAAGGGCAGATAAAGGTAATCAACGATGGTGGAAAAGTAACAGCGTCACAAAATGGTGACAAATCAGAAATAACAGTTTCAAAAGCCAATGGTGTTGTTATTTTAATTGCAGCCGGGACAAACTATGAACTGAGTGAAAAAGTCTTCCTGGAAGATGTTCATAACAAGAAGCTCAACCCGAATTACCTGCCGCATGATAAGGTGAGCGCTTTAATGAATGCTGCTGAAGATAAAGGATATAAGCACTTGAAAGAGACACATCTTAAGGATTATCAAAACTTGTTTTCACGGGTCCAACTAACATTTACCGACGAAATACCAAATGAACCTACCAAAGAATTATTGGCTAACTATCAGGCTGAAGCGAGCTGCCATTTTCTTGAGGAATTAATGTTTCATTATGGACGTTACCTGCTTATCTCAACCTCCAGAGAAGGGGCCCTTCCCTGTGGATTGCAAGGCGTTTGGAGTCAATATGAAGTAACCCCTTTTACGGGGGGATTTTGGCATAACATCAACGTGCAAATGAACTATTGGGGTGCTTTTAATACTAATTTGGCAGAGACATTTACGCCCTATGTTGAATTTTTTGAAGCCTATCATCCCAAAGCCCAAAGTTTAGCGACTGAGTACCTTCAAAAACACAACCCGCAAGCGCTTGCCCGCGATAGTTTAGACAATGGCTGGACAATCGGAACCGGAACAACGCCCCAAAAAATTGTAGGCCCAGGCGGTCATTCAGGTCCGGGAACTGGTGCCCTGACGACGAAAATGTTTTGGGATTATTTTGAATTTACAATGGATACGGCATTCCTGCGGGAAAAGGCCTATCCGGCGATTATGGGCATGAGCAGGTTCCTCTCTAAGACGCTTGTCCCTTCCGGCGATGGTCTTCTGCTGGTGGAACCATCGGCTTCGCCTGAACAAAAGCACAACGGTGATAACTACATCACAGCCGGAACGACTTTCGATCAGGAGCTGGTGTGGGAAAACCACAACGATCTGTTAAAAGCAGCCAAAATTTTGAACGTAAAGGATGATTTTATTGCTGTGGTTCAGGATGAGATCACAAAGCTGGATCCCATCATTATTGGCAAATCCGGACAGATAAAAGAATTCAGGGAAGAGGAATTTTATGGCGAAATTGGACAAAAAGAACACCGCCATATCTCTCACCTTTGCGCGCTTTACCCGGGAACGCTGATCAATGCTTCCACAAAAGACTGGATGGAGGCATCCATCGTCACCCTGGATCTTAGAGGGAATAACACCACGGGCTGGGCCATGGCGCACCGGATGAATGCACGTGCGAGAACAAAAGATGGCGAGAAAGCCCATGAAGTATATGTTAAGTTTATAAAAGAAAGAACCCTGCCAAATCTGTGGACAACACATCCTCCTTTCCAAATTGACGGTAATTTTGGGTGTATGGCTGGTCTTGCAGAAATGCTGCTTCAAAGCCATGAAGGCTACATCGAACCTCTCGCTGCCCTGCCAAAGGCATGGGATAGAGGGGCGTACAGTGGTTTGGTTGCCAGAGGGAATTTCGAGATCTCGGTTCGTTGGGAAAATGGGATGGCTACATCTGTTGAAGTCCTGTCGCGAAGCGGTGGCGAGTGCAGGATGAAATACAATGGGATTGCCGATGCAACGTTATCCAACAAAGAAAAGGAGGCTATTTCGTTTGAAAGTAGCAACCCGGACGTCCTTTCTTTTATGACTGAAAAGGGGAAAACGTATGTATTAGAACTTGAACCCTTTAAGAATGTCGATAAAAGGTAATGCACTATGGAAATTCGTAAAATGGCATCTCGACTATTTATTTTAGCCATTGCATTTCTTTTTTCAGCTGAAATTAGTTGTCAGGATTTAAAACCTGAGAAAGCGGAAAACGTTTATGAATTGGTGGAGCTCAAATATGGAATAGACCAGCTTTTAGTAAATGGAAAATATTTTGAGAATATCTATATAAATGATTTGGGACATCCTTATTTTTCTGAAGATGAATTTAAAAAAGGATACCTTGTCCTACACAATCAAACGTTCGATAATTTAAAATTAAAATACAACATTTGGGATCAGACGCTATTAGTCCCCTATTCACACATGCCAAACGCCGCATTTATTCCGCCGGTTGATTTTATCCGGGAATTTGGAATTAATGGGCATTTGTTTAAAAAAATAAAATTTGAAAACCAAAAGGACCAATTTTTCGAAGAGATTTATTCCGGAGAAATCAATTTGTTATGTTCCTGGTACAAATCAAGAGATAAGTCGGAGCATAAAGTAACGTTTATGGCCCATAAATTCTCCGAACCTCGCAAAAAGCTGTATGTGGTAGTTGATAACAAACCTTGTATCGTAAACAACAGAAAAGCCTTAACCCGTCTATTTCCTGAACATAAAAACGAGATCAATCAGTACATAAAAGCACATAAACTGAAACTGTATAAATCGTCAAACAAGCAGTTGTCTGATCTGATGGCCTTTTGTGAAAAATTAACTAGCAACCGACAATAGACAGATGAAACGAGCATGTCTTTCCAAAGAACAAAAGGCAACAAGCTGTCCCGATTTATGTGGAATTAAGTCGATAATGCGCGTTCCCTGCCTGACTGCCTGGAAGGCACACCAAACCGCTAAAAATAGTCGTTTTAGTCGTTTGAAAAAACAAAGCCTTGTATTTCTGTTAAGTTTTGTATTTGGTGTTGTTTATTCTCAAGATGTTGAACTTTCGGAAACCTTTAATAACATCCCATTTGAAGAATTCGCCGCACGGGTCGAAAAAAATACACCCTTTCGTTTTCAGTATAAAAAGGACTGGATACAAGCCATTGAAGTTAATATAAGCGATCACTCTTTTAATCTTCAAACAATACTTCAGGAGGTGTTGCGATCTCATAATTTAAATTTTTATATCGATCGCAATAACAATGTAATTGTGTATCTGGGACAGAAGTTAATCGATACATTACCCGATTATGGAGCAGCTGAAACAGCAAACGAAGACCTTCAAATTTCCAACAGAACAGATTCCATTAGTAATTTAACCCTGTTGGAAAAGAATTACATAGAAGGGAAAAAGAAAATAATTCCATCGGTAATCGAAGTTGGGGACCTGAATAAATCTTTTGCCGGAATAAAAAGTACAATTCGTGGTAAAATAATAGAACAGGAAACCGGTCAACCCATCGTTGGCGCAACCATTTACATTGAAGAAACAAGGAGCGGGGCAGCATCCGATAAAGATGGTTATTTTAACCTGGTCCTGAGACAGGGAGAATACCAGGCTATTGTTCGTTCTATTTCCATGAAAGAAAAGGTGTTCTTATTGAAAGTTCATTCAAATGGAGCGCTTTCAATTGCCCTTGAAAAAGAAGTGATAAGTATACACGAAGTACGTGTTGTTGCAGATAAAAACGATAATGTGGAGAGAATGCACATGGGGTTTGAAAGGATGACAAGTAAAGCTATGAAAGAAATACCAGCGGTTTTAGGTGAAAAAGATATATTAAAAATTGCCCAAATGTTACCCGGGGTACAAAGTGCAGGTGAAGGGTCTTCAGGGCTCTATGTCCGTGGGGGAAGTGCTGACCAAAATATGTTTTACATCAATAAGATCCCAATTTACAATACCTCCCACTTGTTTGGTTTCTTTTCAGCTTTTAGTTCCGATATAATAAATTCTTTCTCGCTGTACAAGAGCAATATCCCAGCGCAATATGGCGGTAGGTTGTCTTCGGTTTTTGATGTTACAACGAGAAGGGGTAATAAAAATGAGTTTTACGGAAAAGGTGGCATCAGTATGGTTACGGCCCATGCTGCCATTGAAGGACCGGTTATAAAAGATAAAAGCTCGTTTGTTGTAAATTACCGTGGAACCTATTCCGATTGGTTATTGTCGAAGGTTGACAATGAAAACATTAAAAATAGCAATGCTTCGTTTTACGACTTTAGTGCCGCATTTAATACCGATATTGATAAAAACAATTCCTTAAAAATATTTGGGTATCAGAGCTTCGATGAGTTTTCACTGGCTCTCTCCGACGATTACAATTATTCGAATACAGGTGCATCGGTAAACTGGAAACATCTTTTTTCGTCTTCGCTCCAAAGTGATTTCTCACTGGTGCACAGCCAGTATTTTAATGGACACAACAGCAAAAGCAATCCCTCGGACGCCTATCGGCATGAATTTGAATTGGGGCATAGCGAATTCAGGTCAGACTTTTTATACCACACCCAAAGTGACCACCAATTATCGTTTGGGACAAATGCCATTTATTACAACAACAAAAGAGGAGAGGTACTTCCCTACAGAGAAGAATCTACACGCATCCCAATTGATTTGAGTACCGAGAAAGCAGTGGAAACAGCGCTCTATTTTAGCGATGAATTTTCAATAAACGCAAGGTTACGCGTTCTTGCCGGATTGCGTTTAAGTGCATATTCTCTTGTAGGGCCAGAAGAAGTAAATATTTATTTCCCCAAATCCCCGTTAGACGAGAATAATATCAAAGAAAGCCAATCTTTTAACTCGGGGGAGCTTGTAAAAACCTATACGGGATTAGAACCAAGGGTGTCATTCAATTATTCGTTACGATCGCACAATTCACTGAAGGCAGCATATAACCGAAATCGACAATATATTTTTATGTTGAGTAATACCCTTGCGATTTCGCCAACCGATATGTGGAAACTTGCGGATTATCATTTAAGTCCACCGGTTTCCGACCAGCTTTCGTTGGGCTACTATCATAATTTTCCTGACAACGGATACGAAACCTCGGTTGAGATTTATCGAAAGTGGACGGATGATATCGTTGAGTACAAAGATGGTATTGACTTCCTATCAGGTAAGCCAACAGAAATGTTGTTGGTGCAAGGACAACAGGATTCGTATGGACTGGAACTGATGATGAAAAAAAAGACTGGAAAATTAACAGGAATGATGTCTTATGCTTACTTAAATTCAATGATCCAGGTGAAAAACGAGTTGCCTACTGAGCAAATAAACAAAGGCATAGCTTATCCATCTAATTCCGCCCGGCCTCATAGCTTCAACATGGCAGCGACCTTGCGTGCAAACATGAGATTAAGTGTTTCTACAGTATTAGAATACAGCACCGGAAGACCTGTTACTTATCCCATTACATCCTATTTTAACGAAGGCATGGAGATTTTGTACTACTCAGAAAGAAATGCCCATCGCATCCCGGATTATTTTAGGATGGACTTTTCGATTAACCTGGAAGGGAATTTGAAAAAAAAGAAAAAAATCCACAGTTACTGGATGTTAAACGTGTATAATCTTACTGGAAGAGAGAATGCCTATTCGGTTTATTATGAGAATGATAACGGAGTGATGCGAGGATACAAGCTATCAATTTTTGGAGAACCGATCGTTACATTGTCCTGGAACTTTAAATTTGGAAACTATGTTAGTGAGTAGCAAAATCGCGGCTATAAGAATAACCCAGATGAGGAGCAAGGTGTTAATCAGGCTTGTGCATCCAGTTCTGAAACAGGCAGGAAGGGTTTTTGCACTTGTAATAAGCGGTTTACTCCTGTTTGGCTGTATCGAGGAGTATAGTCCAAAACTTAAGCAAAGTGCCAATCTAATCGTAATAAACGGATCGATAGTTAAAGAAGATAGTGTTCAGTATGTAACTGTTTCGCGCTCAACACCGGTAAGCGAGAGTGAATACAATGCCGTAACAGGATGTGTTGTTTGGGCAACCAACGGGGAGGGTGTAGAGTTTTTGTTTGAAGAAAGCAGCAAAGGGCAATATACAGCAGTAATACCGCAAAATTATATGGTCGTGGGTAGCGCGTTTAAAATATCGGTGGCGACACCAAACGGCAATGAATATGAATCAGATTATGAAATCATTTACGAAAGCAGTCCCATTGACAGTTTGTATTACCTGCTTGAGTCATTTCAGTCATCCAGCATTTATTCCGCTAACGGAATACAATTTTACGCCGATTTAAAGGCAAATCCAAATGCAACAAAAAACTACCGATGGGTATTGGAAGAAACCTGGGAAGCACGTGTTCCTTATGATATCGGAAGGATAGAGTATGGCGAATGGAAAGAAGGATTTATGAATTTTGTTTGGGTGGCAAAGGAAACGATTGAATTTAATCCACCCATTGATAGTTTTATGGTATGTTATAAAACAAGAAAAGTAAATGAAATTTATAGCTCTACAACGCGGAATTTGACAGTGAATGAAAAGAAAAAAATCCCGCTTCGCTATTTAGCCGGGACCGATGTCAAACAGAATTACCAGTACAGCCTTTTGGTGAAACAATATGCCCTTAGTGAAACAGCTTATGAATATTGGAGCACCAACCAGGTTATGACTGCGGAAACTGGGGGTATTTATCAAACACAACCAACTTCTGCTATAAGCAATTTGTGCAATATTAACGACCCCGAAGAAGTCGTTCTTGGGTATTTCTGGACAGCTTCATACAGCGTGCAACGGATTAATTTTAAAGGCCCTTTAATTTACGCTCCGTTTCATTGTGGGGCGTATGAGGTGGATCCGGCGAGTCCTCCGTTTACAAGCCCTCGTTATTGGTCTGGAGAGGGTGTTGAAAATGATGCAAAATGTTTTATTTGTGCTTTAACAGAAGGTACATATGTAAAACCCGACTTTTTTGATTAACTATGAAAACAGAATTAATTAATATGAGGCATTTTATGGTTAATCTGGGATTACAGGTGCGCTTCGTTTTATTGGTGCATCTTTTTTTCCCAATAATATCAGAGGCACAGGAATTTGGAGAAAATCAGGACCCCTCGATTTATACCGATGCGTTTTCAGAGAAGATAATTTTGTTCACCGATAGGTCGGTCTATGCGGTTGGTGAAGAAATACTTGTGAGTGCCCATTGTTGGAATACGATTCAAAGCAACAGTTTAAGTTCGATTATTTATATGGAGATAATTGCGCCAGACGGAACCTCTTTTATCCAAATGAAATATCCTGTGCTAAATAACAAAGCCAATGATAAAATCACTATTCCCGTTCATTGGCACACGGGCAACTATCTCATAAAAGCATACACAAAATGGATGAGGAATTTTCACCAAAAATCGTATGCATATCAAGCCATTACCATCATTAACCCTTCCAATCCGCATATTCAACAAAAGCAAAATAATGGAGGAGATATGGTGGTTTATAAACAAGTAGAAACGATGAAGAACTTTTCATTACAAACAGACTTGACCAGCTATTCAACACGGGAAAAAGTAAATGTTTCGTTCATTGGTGATAGTTCAATGACCGGCTATTGTGTTTCGGTGGTTAAGCAGGGAGCAAAAAACTTATCGGAAATACGGCTTGAAATGGAAGGGGATGAGTCGAACACAAAGGATCTTGCAGTATATTATCCGGAAATTAAGGGCATCACTCTTAGTGGTAAGGTTTGGAATGAAAACCATCGACTACCAGTAAGTGATGCAGCGCTAAGTATGGCTATTTTAAGTGATGTATCCTTCTTTTTTACATCAACAACAAATAAAAATGGAGCGTTTTTTATTGTACTTCCAGGCATGGAAAAAGCCAATGATATTTTTATAAATGCCGTAAAAGAAGACTTGAACTTAAGTATTGAGATTGATAAAGACTTTTGCTCCAAACCTGTAAACCTAAATATTGGTGCATTCAACCTTTCTGAGTACAAAGCAGATGTTGTAACCGAAATTTGTATCAATGCGCAGATTAATAAGGCCTTTACTACACCAATAGATGCGATTAAAAAAGAGGAGGAAAACAAAACAACCCTGAGTTTTTATGGTACGCCAGATAAAACGTTTTACACTGACAGATACATTGAAATGCAAACCATTCAGGATTTTATGTTCGAAATTATACCCGAAGTCAAAGTTGAAAAAAAACAATTGGTCCCATCATTTAAAACTGGTAGAAACAATTCCTTAAGCAGCTTACCTTATTTGGTTTTAATTGATAACATTCCCATTAACAATAACCTTGCATTTTTGGCAATTGAAACCAATAAAATTGACCGCATTGAACTAAATAATTGTGGTTACATCGTTGGCAATAAACAATATTGCGGGATAATTAATGCCTTCTCAAAAAACAACGACATGGCAGGGATTGACTTACCGAAAAACAGCATGTTTTTTAAATATTCCCTGTTAAATGATTATTTGGAAAACACAAAAAAAGTGGAAAGCCATGAAACGGAAGATACTCATTTGCCAGATCGTAGAAATTGTTTGTATTGGAATCCATATGAAGAGTTTGTTGCGGGCGAAATAAACAATTTTTCGTTTTACACCAACGATGTCCCAGGACCTTACCAAATTATTGTACAGGCAATATCGAAAAACGAAGGCAATCCGCTTGTTTACGTAAGTACCTTTTTAGTAGAATAATAGAAGCATTTTTTATCTAAAACTAGAATGCACTTTTAATAAATAAGCGATCTAAAACCAACATTTAAAAAAATGATAGGCAATCGAAAACACAATAATAGTATTATGAAACATCTCTGGATCACCCTTTTGAGTACATTCCTTGTTACACTTTCATCATGCCTTAATCATCACACATATTTCGTATCCCCGGACGGAAATGATGCTAATCCCGGCACGCTTGAAAAACCGTATAAAACAATCGAGCAAGCACGTGACGCCATAAGAAAAATGAAGCTAGAAGTAGGTGAGCTGAATTCACCAATTACTGTTTCCCTGAGAGGCGGAACTTATACCCTGGCGAAACCAATTGAATTAAAAGCAGAAGATGGCGGGACCAGGAATTTTCCAATTATTTACAGTGCGTATGAAGATGAGAAAGCTGTTTTGAGTGGTGGGATAATCGTTTCGGACTGGACAAAAACAGAATTGAATGGAATTCCGATCATGGTTGCTGAATTAAAGCAGGCAGAGGGTGAAGTTCCCCCTTTTGAACAATTATGGGTCAACGGCCATCGTGCAACTCAGGCACGCACTCCCAACAGTGGCTATTTACGATTCAGGTTTGATGAATCACGCATTACAAGTATGACACAAGGTCTCAAGGGAGCGATGGAAAAACTGCCTTACCTTGCGGCCGATGAGCATCATTTTGATGGCATTGAAGATGGCGTGGTGGTGGCTTTCTACAAATGGTTAGAATATCATTTGCCTTTTGAGCAAATAGACAGGGAAAACAACGAAATTATTTTTGACGGAAAAACAATGCGTCGCGTTGAAACCAGTGAAGCTTATTATTTGGAGGGTGGAAAGGCAATGCTTGACAAGCCTGGAGAATGGTACTTTGATCGTCAGGCGAATAAACTATATTACTATCCACTTGAAAATGAGACCGAACTCGTGGCTACAATTCCTTTCCTGAAAAATGTGATTCGCATAGAAGGTAATGCCAGGGACGAGAATTATGTTGAAAATATTCATTTTAAAGGTTTATCCTTTAGTCATACCACATGGATTTTACCAAGAGATGCTTCAGAACCAGCCAGCTATGGCCAGGCTGACATCCAGATGGAAGGGGCCGTCTATCTTAAGGGCGCTAGAAATTGCCTGTTCGACAAGTGTGAGATCTCTGCCATCGGGAACTATGGGCTCGAAATTGGTCTGGGATGCAATAATATCAAGGTTATGGGATGCAATATTTACGATATGGGGGCAGGTGGCCTGCTCATTGGCCCGAAAATCCGTCCTCATAGTCCAAAGGAAGGCTACCAACCGGGAGAAACAATTCCTCCCGTACTTGAGCATCCTGCTGATTCGTGTAGCAACATCGAAATAGCAGATTGTCGCATCCACGATGGCGGAAAGTATTTTCACTGTTCAGTCGGCATCTGGATCGGTCAAAGTCCCAACAATCATATTCATCATAACGAGATTTATAATTTTTACTATTCAGCCATTTCAACGGGCTGGACCTGGGGATATGGGCCTGGTCTGGCCACAGACAACCTGTTTGAATACAATCATATCCACCACATTGGTGGTTATATGAACGGGGATGGGGCTGTTCTTAGCGACCTCGGTGGAATATATACCCTTGGCGACCAAACTGGAACGATTATCCGCAACAATGTTTTTCACCATATATTTGCTGGAAAATACGGTGGTTGGGCCATATATTGCGATGAAGGCAGCCGGAACATCCGAATTGAAAACAACCTGGCTTATCATTGCCGTCATGCCTGTTTTAATCAACACTATGGGAAAAATAACCTGGTTCAGAATAACATATTTGCCTTTGCAGATACAGGACCGATAATGTTGGCTCGCTCAGAACCACACACAAGCTTTATCTTGCGGAAGAATATCATTTTGAGCGATGGAACGCCAATCTATGCCGGAGGCTATGCATATGATGTAAAAACACCAACTCCATTTGATACAGACAGCAATCTTGTTTGGTCTACCGCTGGCAAAGTGCTCGGTGCGCAAAATCGTTACCCAAGTCGTGTTTACGAGCCTGACAAACCGTTGCTAAGCTGGGAGGAGTGGTTAGGACTTGGAAACGACAAACATAGCCTTGTGGCTGACCCGGGTTTTGCCGATCCGAAAAATGGGGATTTTTCCTTGTCGGCAAACAGTCCTGCATTAAAAATTGGTTTCAAGCCGTTCCCTTTGAATCAGGCCGGACCACGAAAATAAAAATTAAACTATCTTTCAGATGACATTGTATTTCAAATACGGAAAGGATGAAAGCCATTGTTTTATATCTTCGGAATAAATGCTGGCGTTTTAAATTATTTAAATTTAAAATCTTAAATATGTAATGGAATTAGTAATAACCAGACACGTGAAACAAATTAATAGAGGGTTAATATTATTATTTTTAATGCTGCTCTTGATTCCGATAGAGTCCTGTTTCGTTAAACCGTATCGCGTTTCTATAATACATTCTGATTATGGTCTAAATTCACCTGCGCTTCATGGCATAAATAGAATTTATAATGAATTGGAAGCAAAAAAAATACGCCTTAAATTAGGTTCCAATTCGATGGCAGGGAAAAGCGATTTTTATATTTTAGCTGGAGTCGTTTCGGAAGACAACCAGGCAACCAGGTTGATGAAGGAAATGCACCTGACCGTGCCAGATAAAAAAGAAGCATTACTAATTCGTAAAATAACATTCAATGAGAAACCAACTGTTCTGATTTGTGGTTCAGATGAAGTAGGGCTAATGTATGCCGCGTTAGATGTTGCAAAACGCATTTCCTGGGGTGAAAACCCTGCTGATTTGTTTGAATATGTAGCTGAAGTCACGGAGGCCCCCAAAGTAGAGGAACGATGTGTATCAACAGGAACATTTCAGCGGAAGTATTTCGAGCAACGGCTGCATGATTCAATCTACTGGGAAACATATTTCGACATGATGGCTGAAAATCGCCTGAATCAGTTTCTTCTAATTTTTGGTTATAAGAATAACCAGATGCAGGAACCAAATTTCATGGCCCCTGCCTATCCCAACTTCTTTAATGTGGATTCGTTTCCATTTGTAAGGTTATCAAATGTGACGATTGAACAACAACAGAAAAATACAAATTCTTTAAAAACAATAATTAATTTGGCGCATGCCCGTGGAATAGAGTTTGGTGTTGGTTTGTGGGATCAGATTGAACGTGATAAACGGTACAATGCGATGGTTAGAGATGACATCCCGTTGCCGGATGATTTTCCCGCCAATATTATTTGGGGATTAACGCAGGAAAACCTTATTCCTTACACAAAAACAGCCTTACGTCAATTTTTCAATACCTTCCCCAATATCGATTTGGTACAATTCCGCATGCATTGGGAAGCTGGAATAACAGGTGATGTTGCCTTGCAATTCTGGAAAGAGATCTTTGAGATACTGAAAGATGAATGTCCGGATATTAAAATTGAAGCACGTGCGAAAGATGTTCCTGATGAGACCTTATACGATGGCGTTGAAACGGGCATGGACTTCAGGGTAGCCACCAAATATTGGATGGAGCAGATGGGAATGCCTTTTCATCCTACTCATATCAATAGAGATGATCAACTAAACAGGCGGCATGGTTATGCTGATCTGTTGCGATATCCCAAAATGTATGGTTTTAAATGGCGCATTTGGAGTGGTGGTACCACGCGTGTTTTTTTGTGGGGAGATCCCGATTGGGTTGCAACCTTTTCAGAAGCCTCACGCTTATATGATGCACGTGGCTTCGAGTTTAACGAACCGCTTTATTTTAAAATGAACGGAAGTAAACATGAGGCTGAGGTTTCGAATTTACTAAATCCTGAAAACCGTTATTACACTTATGAATTTGAACGATACTGGCATTATTATCAGGTGATGGGGCGTGTCAGCTATAATCCGGAAACCTCTGCTGACATCTGGGAAATGGAATTCAGCAAACGCTTCGGAAAAAATGCCGGCCACTTTTTGATGGAAGGTTTGCATAAGGCAAGTAAAATCCTGCCTCGTATTGTTTCGGCCAGTTATCTTTACTCCCGTTTCCCAAGCCCGCAGGGATGGCCAGAGTTGCAGCGCATGGGAGACCTTAAACATTTTGCTTTGAACTCAAAACCATCGGATATTCAGCAATTCTCTTCACCCAAAGAGGAGGTGCAACATATCCTTTCAGGTGCGTTTTCTGTAAAAAGAGAAGCAAGCCGAACCAGCGAGTGGTTCTCTCAGATATCAAAACACATCCTTTCTGATGTTGAACAGGCGGAAAAGAGCATCGGAAATAATCAAAGCAAAGAATATGCCGCCACTGTAACCGACCTGAAGATGCTCGCACATCTGGCAATGTATCACTCACAACGACTGAAGGCTGCTGTGCAATACAATCTTTACAGCAATACGGGAGACCTGAACGCCTTTGACAGTGCTCTTTTATATGAATCGGAAGCAGTGAAGGCGTATGAGAAATTGGTGTGGGCAGCAGGAAAAAATTACAATATGCAGTTAGATTTTGGCTCCAATAAAGAGCTTTTTCCCGGACACTGGCGCAATGAGCTGGCACGTTTAAAGAAAGAACTGGAGCAGCTGCATGCTGAAAGAGATAAGCAGGAGCTTGATAACAAGAAGGAACATTTGGTTGCTCACATTCCTTTGCAACGTGTTTTGTTGAATGATGAAATTATTATTCATGCAACTGTACGTCCTGAAAATAGCATCGAATCGGTGAAGGTCAAATATGCGACAGGTAAAGGATCTGAATTCAAATCAGTTGAAATGAATTTTAAAAAAGAGGGAATCTGTTCTACTGAAATTCCAAATCCAGGAAAAGATGAAATAATTAGATACTATCTTGAAGTGTCATACAAAACCGGTCGAAAGAGAACATATCCTGAGAATGGCGCTTCATTCCCTTTTGAAATGATTGTCTGCAACGACAGGGAAGCACCTGTTGCCAGGCTTGATCGCATAGCCACGGCAAAGCTTAATCAGGATTTGAACGTGTCGGCTGAGGTTGTGGATGCGTCAGGAGTTCAGAATGTAGTACTTAGATTTCGAAACGTTAACCAATTCGAAGATTATAAATCGATGCAGATGGTTTACAATCCTTCTTCAAAAAAGTATGAAGCATGTATTCCATCGGAATTTTGTGATGGGAAGTATGATGTGATGTATTTTATAGAAGTTATGGATGACAAAGGAAATGGTGCAATCTACCCTGATTTAGAAAGGGAAATACCATATGTGATTGTTCATTTTGAGAGATAAAAGTAATACATCACATAATGCATCAAATTCTGTAATAAGAGAAATTAAATACAATTAAAATGAATAAATCAGTTAAAAGTGCAGGGTTAATAATCTTATTGGCAACATTTTCATTCCTTGCCAGTGCTGAGGATTTAGTTCTGAAGGATTATCGGTGGACAACAGTGGATGCCACCGGACAGGCAGTTGGCAGGCACGAAAACGTCTTTATTGCCTTTGACGGTAAATTTTATTTAATGGGCGGACGGGGAATAAACCCGGTGAATGTTTTCGACCCCGGCACAAACAGCTGGGAAACCAAAGGCAAGTCGCCCATTGAAATTCATCATTTTCAAGCAGTGGTTTATGGCGATGGCATTTACATCATTGGTGCCATGACGGGTCCTTATCCAAAAGAAGTGCCACTTGAAAATGTGTGGGTGTATTACCCCCGGAAGGATGAGTGGGTAAAAGGGGCACTTATTCCTGAAGAAAGACGAAGAGGTGGAGCAGGCCTTGCATTATACAATGATAAATTTTACATGGCGTGTGGCATTGAGTACGGGCACACAAGCGGCACAAATAACTATTTCGATTGTTATGATCCTAAAACAGATACCTGGGAAATACTAACAAAAGCCCCGCATATCCGCGATCATTTTGCAGCGATTGTGGTGAACGATAAATTGTATTGCATTGGCGGCAGAAACTCAAGTGTTCATCATGAAGATCGGTTTGGCGCTTTTTTCGATGCAACAGTTCCTTACAACGATGTGTACGATTTTAAAACCGGGAAATGGCAAACTCTTAAAAATGAACTCCCTTTTCCAACTGCAGCAGCGGGCGTTGTGAATATCGACAACTATATCATTTACATTGGCGGCGAAGGGTCACAAAAACAGGCTTACAATCACACCCAGTGTTTAAACGTCAAAACGGGAGAATGGAGCCAACTGTCACCCTTGAATATTGGAAGGCATGGCAGTGGTGCTGTTTTATACAACAACGAAATCTACATCGCTGCCGGAAGCCAAAATCAGGGAGGAGGCAATATGAATTCTGTTGAGAAATTCTCAGTTAATCACAACTGGGAATCGCTCTTTAATGGTGTGGATTTAAGCGGCTGGGAAGTAAAATGTCCGAATGTAGATAAAAACAAAACATTTTGGACCGTGGAGGATGGGATGATTGTATGCAATTCGTTGGGCTCGAAGAATCACTTATACAATTGGTTGTACAGCAAAAGTGAATACGACGATTTTGAGTTGAGACTGAAATTTCAGGTGTCGCGGGAAACGACCGGAAACAGTGGTGTGCAGTTCCGAAGTCGCTTTGATGAAAACACCATCGAAGAAAATGGTGTTCCGGGCTGGCTCGATGGTCCTCAGGTTGATATTAATCCCACAGCACCATTCCGAAATGGTTTCATTTATGATGAAACACGGGATGTCAAACGTTGGATACATCCAGGTCTCCCCAACTGGAACATTAAAAAAGAAGATGTGCCCTCTAAAAAAGTCATCTTCTATTTTGATGATGAGCAAACAGGGTGGAACGACATGACAATCATTGCAAAAGGGATGAAAATAACCACATTGGTAAATAACATTGTGATTTCGGAATATGATGGCTCCGGTGTGTTGGATGACGAGACACATAAAAAACACCGGGTAGGTACACAGGGACATTTTGCGTTACAACTGCACAAAAATTCGAGTAATTGTATTCGCTTTAAAGACATTGAAGTGAGAAAATTAAAATAGACGCCAATTCGTGGATTGAACAACGATCATTGAAACTGAGAAAGCAAATTTGATACAAAATATGTTCCGTATTTTTATCAGGATGCGATTCGAAATTTGGCATAGCCAATGATTAAATTTTTTCTTGATTCTAATTATAAACAGATGAAAACCAACATTCAACGAGTACCAGTTTTAATCATCTTTTTAGCTGTCCTGCTGGGCACTTTTATAGATGGTAATGCAAAAGAAGATTCTCGAACCCGCCTGGTGGTGCTGGCCGATATGGGGAATGAACCGGATGAAGTACAGCAAATGAT